>DAMAFT010000208.1:0-7470 GCA_031995805.1 Massilia sp. | reverse complement strand
GGGTGCGCCCCTACGTGGGCTTAGCGCGGAAGGCCGTCCAGCCCATGGCGCGTGATGCGCCCCTGCGCGTCGATGGCGATCCAGCCGCCGCGCACCGGTTCCTCGTCGAGTTCCCAGTCCGGCAGCACGTAGCGCCGGCGCGCGCCGTCGGCGTGCAGGGCAGGGCGGTGGGTGTGGCCGTGGAGGATCGTGGCGGCGCCGCTGGCCGCGTGCAGGGCGTCCACCGCCGGCGCCGTCACGTCCATGATCTCGTAGGATTTGTCGCCGTGGGCGGCGCGGCTGCCTTCGCGCAGGCCGGCGATGATCGCCTTGCGCTGGGCCAGCGGCATGGCCAGGAACTGCGCCTGCCAGGCCGGGTCGCGCACCTGGGCGCGGAACGCCATGTATTTGCTGTCGTCGGTGCACTGGGCGTCGCCGTGCACGAGGACCACGCGCGTGCCGCCGAAGTCGGCGACGTACGGTTCCTGCAGCAGCGCCAGGCCGGCCGCCGCGGCGAAGCCGGCGCCGACGAGGAAGTCGCGGTTGCCGCCGATCCAGTAGATGCGCGTGCCGGCCGCGGCCGTGCGTTGCAGGGCGTCGGCGACCGACCGGTTGAACGGGTCGTCGACGTCGTCGTCGCCGGCCCAGTATTCGAAGATGTCGCCGAGCAGGTAGAGCGCGTCGGCGTGCACCGCGCGCTCGGCCAGGAAGCGGAAGAACGCTTCGGCCGTGCGCGGGTGGGACGCCTGCAGGTGCAGGTCGGAAATGAACAGCGCAAGGGTGCGCGCAGGCAGGGTCATCATGATGCGGTCATCGTCATGCGGTCATCGTGTTGCCAGGACGACCGCACGGACGTGCCGTCCGCGCGTCATGCCTGCTTTTGCTGGGTTACTGGACGACTTCGACTTTCTCGATGACGACCGCGTCGCGCGGCACGTCCGAGTGCATGCCCGAGCGGCCGGTGGCGACGGTGTTGATCTGGTCGACGATGTCCTGGCCTTCGACGACCTTGCCGAACACGGCATAACCCCAGCCGTCCTGGCCCGGGTAGTTCAGGAAGTCGTTGTTCTTGGTGTTGATGAAGAACTGGGCCGACGCCGAGTGCGGGGCGTTGGTGCGTGCCATCGCGATCGTGTACTTGTCGTTCTTCAGGCCGTTCTTGGCTTCGTTCTCGACGGTCTGGTCGGCCGCTTTCTGCGACATGTCCGGGGTGAAGCCGCCGCCCTGGATCATGAAGTCCTTGATCACGCGGTGGAAGATCGTGTTGCTGAAGTGGCCCTTGTTGACGTAGTCGATGAAGTTGGCGACGGTCTTCGGCGCTTTTTCGGCGTCCAGTTCGATCTTGATGTCGCCCTTGTTGGTGGTCATCAGCAGAGTGGTCATGTGCTTGTCCTTGTTGGTATGGGTTGAAGGAGCGTTATTTTACCGCCTTGGCGGTTTTCACGACGGTTGCGGACTGGATCACGATCGGCGTGACCGGCACGTTTTCCATGCCGCGCACGTCGTCGACGACCACGCCCTTGATCTTGTCGACCACGTCCTCGCCCTTCACCACCTTGCCGAACACGGTGTAGCCGCCGTTCATTTCCGGATAGTCGAGGCCGGGATTGTCGACCACGTTGATGAAGAACTGCGAGGTGGCGGTGTCGGGATTGGCTTCGCGCGCCATGGCGACGCTGTATTTCACGTTCGTCAGGCCGTTGTTGGCTTCGCTCTTGATCGGCTTGCGCACGGCGCGGCCGTTCAGCTTGGCGTCCATGCCGCCGGCCTGGATCATGAAGCCGTCGATCACGCGGTGGAAGATCAGCCCCTTGTAGAAGCCGGCCTTCACGTACTGCAGGAAGTTGGCGACGGTGCCCGGCGCCTTTTCCTGGTCCAGCTCGAGCACGATCTCGCCCATCGTGGTCTTGAGCGACACGCGCGGGGCGTCGGCGGCGAAGGCGGCGGCCGACAGGGTCAGCGCGGCGAACAGCGTGGCGCAGCGGGCGGCCAGGCGGGCAGGGGATCGGGTCATGAACATCGTGTCTTCCTCTCGGTGGATAGAACGCAAAGCGGTGTCAAGGGTTTTGTCGAAAAATAAACCTGTGGCATCTGCGGCCAGCCGGGATTTTATCAATGCTATACTTTGCGACGGACTGCCGATTCTATCAAAGATGACAAGCAGGGAAGCCTCGTACGCTCCAGGGCGGTGCACGGGGTCCCCGGCGGCGGTCCCGACGCTCCCGACCCGGCCACGTGCGCCCGAGTGTCCTGCTCCAACCCTCTAGCCAACATCCGATGAGCCAACTAAAGATCTACAACACGCTCGCGCGTGACAAGCAGTCATTCGTCCCCCTCCAGTCCGGCAAGGTCAACATGTACGTGTGCGGAATGACGGTCTACGATTACTGCCACGTGGGTCACGCCCGGATGATGATGGCCTTCGACGTCATCTACCGCTGGTTCAAGGCGTCGGGCTACGAGGTCAAGTACGTGCGCAACATCACCGACATCGACGACAAGATCATCCGGCGCGCCGTCGAGAACGGCGAGACCATCGGCCAGCTGACCGCCCGCTTCATCGCGGCGATGGACGAGGACACCGGCGCGCTCGGCATCCTGCGCCCGGACGTCGAGCCGCGCGCCACCGACTACGTGCCGCAGATGCTGTCGATCATTGGCAAGCTGGAAAGCAAGGGCCTGGCCTACCGCGGCGAGGACGGCGACGTCAACTACGCCGTGCGCGAATTCCCCGGCTACGGCAAGCTGTCCGGCAAGTCGCTGGACGACCTGCGCGCCGGCGAACGCGTCGACGTCAACGCCGGCAAGCGCGATCCGCTCGATTTCGTGCTCTGGAAGGCCGGCAAGGACGGCGAGCCGGCCGAGGCGAAGTGGGAATCGCCCTGGGGCGTCGGCCGCCCGGGCTGGCACATCGAATGCTCGGCCATGTCCTGCGCCATGCTGGGCGAACACTTCGACATCCACGGCGGCGGCGCCGACCTGCAGTTCCCGCACCACGAGAACGAGATCGCCCAGTCCGAAGGCGCGTTCGGCGCGCCGATGGCCAACTACTGGATCCACAACGGCTTCGTGCGCGTCGACAACGAGAAGATGTCGAAGTCCCTGGGCAATTTCTTCACGATCCGCGACGTGCTCAAGCAATACGATGCGGAGGTCGTGCGCTTCTTCATCCTGCGTGCCCACTACCGTAGCCCGCTGAACTATTCGGACGCCCACATCGACGACGCCAGGGGCGCGCTGACGCGCCTGTACACGGCCCTGAACGGCATCGACCTGGGCGACGCGCCGGTGGCGGTGGACTGGGACGAAGCCCACGCCCGGCGCTTCCGCGAGGCGATGGACGACGATTTCAACACGCCGCTGGCCGTGGCCGCCCTGTTCGACCTGGCGTCGGAAGTCAACCGCAGCCGTTCGCCGGCCGCTGCGTGCCAGCTGAAGGCGCTGGCCGGCGTGCTGGGCCTGCTCGAACGCAGCCCGCAAGCCTTCCTGCAGGCCGGCAATCCGGGCGCGGGCGGCATGGACGAAGCGGCGATCCTCGACGCCATCGCGCGCCGCGCGGCCGCGAAAAAGGCACGCGACTTCGCCGAGGCCGATGCCGTCCGCGCCGCGCTGACGGCCGCCGGCATCGTGCTGGAAGACAAGCCCGACGGCAGCACCAACTGGCGCCGCGCCTGAGCCTCCGCGAGCGACAGCAGAGCATGGCACTTTCCAAGGACCTCGCGGGCGCCGTCCAGGCGCCTTCCGACGCTGCGCCCTACGTCCCCGACTACTGGGCGCAGGCGAAGGCCGAGCTCATGCGGCGCGACCGCATCATGAACAAGCTGATCCCGCAGTTCGGCGACCTGCAGCTGCGCGGCCATCCCGACCCGTTCACCACGCTGGCCCGCTCCATCGTCGGCCAGCAGGTGACGGTCAAGGCCGCCGAGCTGGCCTGGGGCAAGCTGCGCGCGCTGTGCCCCAGGATGACGCCGGCCCAGGTGCTGAAGGCCGGCGCCGAGGAACTGGCCGGCTGCGGCCTGTCCAAGCGCAAGACCGAATACATCCTCGACCTGGCCGACCACTTCAAGGCGAAGCGCGTGCACGCCGACGAATGGTCGCAGATGGAGGACGAGGCGGTCATCGCGGAACTCGTCCGTATCCGCGGCATCACCCGCTGGACAGCGGAGATGTTTTTGATATTTAATCTGCTCAGGCCAAACGTGCTGCCGCTCGACGACCCGGGCTTGATCCAGGGCATCAGCCAGAATTATTTTTCCGGCGAGCCCGTGTCGCGCAGCGATGCGCGCGAAGTGGCGGCCAATTGGGAGCCGTGGCGGACGGTTGCCACGTGGTATTTATGGCGTAGCCTGGACCCGATTCCAGTATAAAATACGCGCTTTTTTGCGGGAATCTCGAAAAACCTGCCGCGCTTGCGCTGGCTTTTCAAGGCTCCCATGATGCCGCGCGGACGATCTTCCGCGGCCAGAAACAACCCCGGAGGTACAATGACTAAAACCACTTTCCTCAGTTTTGAGCAGCCGATCGCCGAGCTCGATTCCAAAATTGAAGAGCTTCGTTTCGTGCAGGACGATTCGGCCGTCGACATCTCGGAAGAGATCGACCGCCTGGCCAAGAAAAGCCAGCAACTGACGAAAGACATCTATGCCAAGCTGACCCCCTGGCAGGTTTCCCAGATCGCGCGCCACCCGCAGCGCCCGTACACGATGGATTACGTGAACGCGATGTTCACCGACTTCCACGAGCTGCACGGCGACCGCACCTTCTCCGACGACCAGTCGATCATCGGCGGGCTGGCAAGGTTCAACGGCCAGTCCTGCATGGTCATCGGCCACCAGAAGGGCCGCGACACGAAGGAACGCGCGATGCGCAACTTCGGCATGCCCAGGCCGGAAGGCTACCGCAAGGCCATGCGCCTGATGAAGCTGGCCGAGAAATTCAACCTGCCGATCTTCACCTTCGTCGACACCCCGGGCGCATTCCCCGGCATCGACGCCGAAGAGCGCGGCCAGTCCGAAGCCATCGGCCACAACCTGTACGTGATGGCCGAGCTGAAGGTGCCCCTGATCGCCACCATCATCGGCGAGGGCGGCTCGGGCGGCGCACTGGCGATCGCCGTGGGCGACGCCGTGCTGATGCTGCAGTATGCGACGTACTCCGTCATCTCCCCGGAAGGCTGCGCCTCGATCCTCTGGAAGACCTCGGAGCGCGCCGCCGAAGCGGCCGACGCCCTGGGCCTGACCGCGCACCGCCTGAAGGCCATCGGCCTGGTCGACAAGATCGTCAGCGAGCCGCTGGGCGGCGCGCACCGCGATCCGAAGGCCATGGCGCAACTGCTCAAGCGCGCGCTGGCCGACACGCTGCGCCAGTTCCAGGGCATGAGCACCAAGGACCTGCTGGCGGCACGCCATGCCAAGCTCATGGCCTACGGCAAGTTCAAGGAAACCCTGCCGCGCGAAGAGTGACTTCCCGTATTGCAGCAAGCTTCGCGCAGGCGTTCGACAGCGTGCGCGAATCCTTCTTTCCCGACGCCTCGCCCGGCATCGCCGTCGCCCTCAGCGGCGGCCTCGATTCGATGGTCCTGCTGGACCTGGCCGCCGCCAACGCGCGCGCACGCGGCCTGGCGCTGTCCGCCTTCCACGTCCACCATGGACTCAGCCCGAACGCCGATGCCTGGCGCGACCATTGCGCCGCCGCCGCGGCCGCGTACGGCGTGCCGTTCGACACCCGCGCCGTGGTGGTCGACAAGGGCAGGAGCGGCCTCGAGGCGGCCGCGCGCAAGCAACGCTACGCCGCGCTGGGCGACATGTGCCGCCAGCACGGCGCCACGCTGCTGCTGACCGCCCACCACCAGGACGACCAGGCCGAGACCGTGCTGCTGCAATTGCTGCGCGGCTCGGGCGCATCCGGCCTGGGCGGCATGGACGCGGCCAACCGCGCTCCGACGCTGCTCGGCGACGACGCGCTGGTGATGGCCCGCCCGCTGCTGGCGCTGGCGCGCACCGACCTGGAAGCCCATGCGCGCGACGCCGGCGTCAAGTGGGTCGAGGACGAATCGAACCTGGACCCGCGCTACGCCCGCAACGCCCTGCGCCACCAGGTGATACCCGTGCTGGCGCAACTGTTCCCCGGCTTCCAGCAGCGCATCGCCCGTTCCAGCCTGCACGTGCAGTCGGCCCAGCGCCTGCTGGACGAACTGGCGGCCCAGGACCTGGCGGCCAGCCTGGACGGCGACGGCCTCGACCTGGCGCGCCTGCGCGCGCTCAGCATCGACCGCATCAACAACCTCCTGCGCCACTGGTTCACGGTACGTCGCCTGGCGATGCCGTCGACGGCGCTGCTGGCGCAGATGGTGGCGCAGACGCTGTCGGCGCGCGACGACGCGCAACTGCTGGTGACGCATCCGGACTGCGAAGTGCGGCGCCACCGCGACCGCCTGTACCTGGTGCCGAAGCTGCCCGACCTGGCCGGCATGCGCGACCCGGACGACGTCGGCGTCATCGAGCAGCATGCGCAGGCGTTCCGCTGGAACGGGCAGGCCAGCATCGTCTTCCCCGACTACGGGGGCGTGCTGCACTTCGATGCGGCGCAACATGGATTCGACGCCGCCTGGCTGCGCGCCCAGGCGCTGGAGATCACTTCCGCAAGGGCGGCGAAAAACTCAAGCCGGCGCCCAACCGGCCGACCCGCAGCCTGAAGCACCTGTTCCAGGCGGCCGGCGTGCCGGCCTGGGAACGCACCCGCCTGCCGGTGGTGGGCAACGGCTTCGGCTTGCTGTTCGCGGCCGGCCTGGGCATGGATTGCCGCCACCTCGCCGACGGCGCAGGCCGCATCGCGCTGCGCTGGCAGCCCGCGCATTGACGGGCGCCGAGGCTGTCTAGACAGCATCGCGTCTTATGTCGTTTCCGAATGTCGTTATTCCGATTCGGTATGGATTTCCCGACTTGGCGTCTTGTTATTCTGCATAGCAGCATGTAGAGTAAAAGGCTCCTTTGATTTTTTACAAGCGGAAATCCCCCAGCATGGCCTTAATAGTCCACAAATATGGCGGTACGTCGATGGGCTCGACGGACCGCATCAAGAACGTCGCCGCACGTGTCGCCAAATGGCATGATGCCGGTCATCGAATCGTTGTCGTCCCGTCGGCCATGTCCGGCGAAACCAACCGCCTGATCGCCCTGGCGAAGGAAATCATGCCGCAGCCGGACCCGCGCGAGCTGGACATGATCGCCTCGACCGGCGAACAGGTCTCGGTGGGCCTGCTGGCGATGGCGCTGAAGGCGCGCGGCAAGGACGCGGTGTCGTACACCGGCTGGCAGGTGGGGATCAAGACCGACTCGGCATTCACCAAGGCGCGCATCCAGTCGATCGACGACCAGCGCGTGCTGGCCGACCTCGACGCCGGCAGGATCGTGATCATCACGGGCTTCCAGGGCGTCGACGAGCACGGCAACATCGCCACGCTGGGCCGCGGCGGCTCTGACACCTCGGCGG
>DAMAFT010000207.1:0-7493 GCA_031995805.1 Massilia sp. | reverse complement strand
GGCCGTCGGCGATGAACACGCGCCAGGCCGAGGTGAAGCCGAAGGCCGCGTGGTAGAGCGACACGCCGAGCAGCGCGCCGACGACGTAGAGCGCACCCTGGCGCCAGCCGACGGCCTGGCCCAGGTAGGCGGCGCCCAGCACGATCAGCAACAGGGCGGCGGCGAGCGGTGCCGGATTGACGCCGGCGCGGCCGGACAGCGGGGAAGTCGAAGATACGGACATGGCGAACAAGCAAAAAGCGTCGGCGACGCAACCCCGCATTGTCGCGCGTTTTCGCAGTTCCTGCCCGGACCGTCGCCGCCGCCCCTGCCGTGACGGTCCGCGGCCGGCGTGTTAACATGGCGGATTGCACAGACGCCCGCCTCCGCCCCACCCATGCTTGAGCATTCCTCCACCTCGTTCGACGCGATCGTCGTCGGCAGCGGCCCGGGCGGCGCGTCCGCCGCGCGCGAACTGGCGCTGCGCGGGGCCCGCGTGCTGCTGCTGGAACGGGGCAGCGCGGCGCCGCTGGCCGGCACGCTGGCGCAGATGGCGGGCATGGCCGCCGTGCCCGGCAAGGGCGCCTTCCTGCACCGCGACGGTTCGCTGCTGGTGCGCGCACTGGCACTGGGCGGGACCTCGTCGATCAACTTCGCCACCGCCGCGCCGCCGCCCGCCGCCATGTTCGCGGCCCACGGCATCGACCTCGAACCGGCGCTGGCGCAACTGCGCGCCGAACTGCCGATGGCGCCCCTGCCCGACCACCTGGTCGGTCCGATGGCGGCGCGCATCGCGGGCGCCGCGCGCCGCCTCGGCCTCCCCTGGCGCAAGCTGGACAAGCTGATCCGCCCGCACGCCTGCCGGCGCGGCTGCTGGCGCTGCGTCTACGGCTGTCCCTACGGCGCCAAGTGGACCGCGCGCGACTTCGTCGACGAGGGCGTGCGCCACGGGATGGTGCTCGTCGCCGGCGCGCGCGCCACGCGCGTGCTGCTGGAGCGCGGACGCGCGGCGGGCGTCGAGGCGCTGGTGGACGGCCGGCGCCGCAGCTGGCGCGCGCCGCTGGTGGTGCTGGCTGCGGGCGGCATCGGCAGTCCGCGCCTGCTGCGCGCCTCCGGCCTGATGGCGGAATCCGCCGCCTTCTTCAGCGACCCGGTGGTGGCCGTGATGGGCAGTGTCGACGATCTCGACGAGCGCCACGGCCCGGGCGGCGCGGAAGTCCCCATGGCGGCGGGCGCCACCTGGCACGCCGATGGCCTGGCGCTGGCCGACCTGACCTTGCCGCGCCCCATGTACCAGGCGTTCGCGGCCCAGGCCGGGCGCCCGGACCGGCTGCTCGCACACGCGCGCACCTTGAGCATCATGGTCAAGATCCGCGACGCCATCGGCGGGCGCATCGGTCCGCGCTGGGTCGACAAGACACTGCAGGACGCCGACCGCGCCCGCTTCTGCCACGGCACCGAGATCGCGCGCGCCATCCTGAAGGAAGCGGGAGCCCGCCACCTCTTTTCCAGTCATCATTTTGCCGCCCATCCCGGCGGCAGCCTGCCCATCGGCGCCATGGTGGACGCCGACCTGCGCACGGCCACGCCGGGCCTGTACGTTTGCGATGCGTCGGTGATCCCGGAACCGTGGGGCCTGCCGCCGACGCTCACCTTGCTGTGCCTGGGCAAGCGCCTGGGCGCCCACCTGGCCGCCCCGCACGCGTAGACAGCCGGTCGGGCCGGCGCCGCGACCGATGATTCGCTGGCGCTGGCAGGGCCGCGCGTGCTACCCTCGCCGGATGCGCGCAATGCGGAACGGACTATGAAGAACTGGATCAAAGGTTTGCTGGGCGGCTCGGACCAGGCTGCCGCCACCGCGGCGGCCGGCGCCCATGCGCAGGCGGACGCGCAGGCCGAGAACACGGGCGCCGAGATCGACGCCGCCTACTACCGCTGGCTCACGGCCAGCGCGGGCTACGAGGCGCCCGAGGCCGTCGAGCGGCGCATCCTCGACGAACTGCGCCAGCTGGCCCGGGACCCGGCCGCCGCGGCCGGCCTGGTGCCGCGCGTGCCCGAAGTCATCCCGCAACTGCTGGCCAGCCTGGGCGACGAGGGCGCGTCGAACGCCGACCTGGCGCGCCAGGCGGCGCAGGACGTGGTGCTGGTGGCCGAGGTCATCCGCGAGGCCAACAGCGCCTACTACCGCCCGCTGACGCCGGTGAAAACCGTCGAGTCGGCCATCATGATGCTCGGCCAGAACGGCCTGCGCATGCTGCTGGCGCGCCTGGCCTTCCGGCCGATCATCACCATGCAGGCCAGCGGCTTCGCGCGCCGCGCCGCGCCCCAGGTCTGGAGCCAGTCCGAGAAATGCGCGCTGGCGGCGAGCCTGATGGCGCCGGGCATGACGGCCGGGGCGTTCGAAGCCTACCTGTGCGGCCTGATGCAGAACGTCGGCCTGCTGGTGGCCTTCCGCCTGTCCGACCGCATCGGCCAGGACGGCCGCATCCCCGGCTCGCGCGCCTTCGGCATGGAATTGCAGGAACACGGCCGCACGCTGTCGGCCCAGGTGGCGCGGCACTGGGAATTCCCGGCCGACGTCTGCACGGCGATCGCCCATGCCGGCGACCCCGGCGAGCAGTCGCTGGCCAAGGCGCTGGCGCTGGGCGACCGCATCGCCAAGCTGCGCCTGCTGATCGACGGTTCCATCATCGACGAGGGCGATACCCTCGTGACCGACGGGCTGGACAATTTCCAGCGGCGTTGCCTGAGCAAGCTGGCGCTGGCGGAAGACTGACACCCCGGCGCCGCCTGCGCGCCCGTGTCGTCGTCAAACCGCTTCGGGCATCCCTCGACGCGCCCGCCGGCGCCGGATCCCGCCCGCAATGCCGGCCAGCCCGATGGCGCCGGCAATGGCGCCGATCGTGCCCGGCCCCATGTGTTCCGTCATGTCCGCCGCCGGCACCGCCTCCGGCTCGATGCGGGCCGGCGCTTCCGGCGCCACCGTCCGCAACTGCACCACGACGGCGTCGCGCTCCACGGGCGCGGCGTGCGCCGCACCCGCCAGGGACAGCCCCAGCAACAGGACCGGGATGGCGTTACGCAAGGTCGTGGTCATCGTCACTCCGTCGTGTTCCGTATTTGTTTCCTTAGATAAACATCATAGGCTGCCTTGCCGATAGCGTACATTTAAAATTCCCAATGGTCGCGATAGCCTGGACGGATGAGATGGACTGTTGCACTTTACCCACATCGGGCACCGCATGGCCCGGCCCGGACCGCGACAAGGCATCACCTCAGGAGTCCGCCGGCCCCTTCGCCACGGCCTCGATGCGGTGGCCGTCCGGATCCACCAGGAAGGCGGCGTAGTAAGCGGGACCGTAGCCGTCGCGCAGCCCTGGCGGCCCCGCGTCGCGCCCGCCCGCCGCCACGCCGGCCGCGTGGAAGGCGTCGACGGCGCCGCGCACCGGCACGCCGAGCGCCAGGTGGAAGCCCGGGCCGGGCGGCGTCGCGCCGGCGCGCAGCTTGAGGCACAGCAGGTCCTCGCCGTCCTCGATGCCGTAGCCGATCGCCTCGTCGTCCTCGAACACGCGGCGCCAGCCGAGCGCGCCCAGTGCGGCGTCGTGGAACGCGGCGGCGGCCTGCAGGTCGCGCACGCCGAGCGACAGGTGGTGCAGGATGGCCGGGCGGATTGCGGCGGCGGATTGCGCCGGCGCTGGCGGCGCGCTGCGGCGCTGCAGTTCCCCGTCGACGATGCCGCGTGCCTGCTGCAACACCCGCGCCAGGTGCGGAAAGCGCGGCGCCGCGGCGCCGGCCAGTCCCGCGAGGGTATCCGCCAGACCGTCCAGCAGCGAGGCGGCATCGGCGAGGTCCTGCGCCATGCCGGCGCAACGTTCCTGCGGGACGGCGGCAAGCGCCGCGGCGAGTTCCTCTGCGCCCGGCCCGTCGATGGCGTGCGCGGCCTGCGCCGGCAGGCTGGTGCGGCGCCGCGCCAGTTCCCAGTCGGCCAGCGCATACGCCTGGGCCTCGCGCCCGTGCGCGAGCGCCACCTGGCGCGCGGCCGGAAGCAGCTTCTCGTCGATCCATGCGAACAGGTTCGCGCGGTATGCCATGTCGCCCTGCTGCGACTGCGGATGAATGTCGTCCCAGAAGCGTGCACACAGGCATTGCAGCAAGTGCAATCCGGCGCCGAGCGCCGCAAAACCGTGCCGGTGGATCCCCGCCTCCAGCGCCCAGGCCGCCAGTTGCAGGTCCTTGCTCTGGTACTGCAACGCTTCCAGCGCCAGCGTCGCCACCCGGTCCCAGTCGGCGCGCTTGCGCTCGTGCGCCCAAGAGCCGATCGGCAGGCTGGCATCGTCCTCCCGGCGTGCCTGCGCGATGGCGTGGTAGACGGCGCCGCGGGCCAGCGATTTTCCGGCCGGCATGGCGGAGTCGATCGGCGCCAGCACGGCGGCGAACGTGAAACCGTAGATGGCCTCGAAGGCTGCTTCGGTGCGCTGGATGATGCGGTCGTCCATGGATGATCCCCGTATTCGAAAATCCCATTGTAGATTCCAGGCAACAATTTGTGCTCAACAAGTCAACGCCGGGCCAACTGCCCGCTCGCGCCGGCGTCCGCCTCGCGTATCATATGCGCCACTTCAACCACAGCATCGGGAAAGACATGGCAGACCAGGACATCACCTACGACGACGTTGCCGCAGCCGCCGCGGACCTGCAGGACGATGGCACGCCCGTGACGCTCGAGGCGGTGCGCGCCGTCGTCGGGGGGTCGCCGAACGCCGTCTACAAGCACCTGTCGGCATGGCGCCTCGCCACCGCCAAGCCGGTCGCGCCGCCCAAGGCCGAGCTTCCGGAAGCGCTGCTGTCCGGCCTGGCCGAATGGGCGCTGCAATTCGCCCACGACGCCGGCGCCGCCGAGCGCGAGGCGCTGGCCCAGTCGGACGCCGACCGCGAGGTCCTGGCCGCCGTCGGCGAAGCGCTGGAGGCGGAGCGCGACGGCCTGCGCACCGAGCTGGCCGACGTGACCGGCGCGCGCGACGACGCGCTGGCCCTGCTGGCCGAGCGCGACGAGACCATCGAGCGCCTGAACGCCGAACTGCGCAATGCGCGCCAGGTGGCGATGGACGCGCTGGTCAGCAAGGCCAAGGACCAGCTGGCGATCGAGGGCAAGGACAGCCAGCTGGCCGCCCTGCGCGCCGAGATCGAACGCAACGTCGCCTCGCAGGCGGCCGAGTCGGACCGCCGCCTGGCGGCCGAGATGGAACTGGTCGGCGCCACCACGGCCCGCACCGCGCTGGAAACCGAGAACGCCGACCTGCGCAGGCAACTGGAGGCGGCGCGCAGCAAGCGCTGACGCGGGCCCGGCCGCACCGCGGCCGTCACGCACCAGCATGGGGCATCCAGCCCCAATTTCCTCTGGCACGTTTCTTGATAGTCATCAACCGTCAAGACTCCGGGACCGCCACATGAGGGACTTCTACAACGAGATGACGGATGGCGCGGAAGGCACGATCCGCGACCACTACCGCGCATTCGACAGCTGGCTGCGGATGCAGCCGCAAGAGCGCATCGAGCGCAAGCGCGCCGAGGCCGACCTGACCTTCCGCCGCGTCGGCATCACCTTCGCCGTCTACGGCGACGGCGCCGGCACCGAGCGCCTGATCCCGTTCGACACCATCCCGCGCATCATCCCCGCGCACGAATGGACGGCGCTGCAGGCCGGCCTGGCGCAGCGGGTCAAGGCGCTCAACATGTTCGTGCACGACATCTACCACGAGCAGAACATCATCAAGGCCGGCATCATCCCGGCGCAGCAGATCTACCAGAACGCCCAGTACCGGCCCGAGATGCAGGGCATCAGCGTGGCATCGAGCATCTATGCCCACATCGCCGGCGTCGACATCGTGCGCGCCGGCCAGGGCGAGTTCTACGTCCTCGAGGACAACCTGCGCGTGCCGTCGGGGGTGTCGTACATGCTGGAAGACCGCAAGATGATGATGCGGCTGTTCCCCGAGCTGTTCGCGCGCCACCGCATCGCGCCGGTCGAGCACTATCCCGACATGCTGCTCGAGAACCTGCGCTCGGTCGCGCCCAGCGGCGCCAGCGACCCGACCGTCGTCGTGATGACGCCCGGGATGTACAACTCGGCCTACTTCGAGCACGCCTTCCTGGCCCAGCAGATGGGCGTCGAGCTGGTCGAGGGCAAGGACCTGTACGTGGACGCCAACGCCGTCTGGATGCGCACCATCCGCGGCCCCAGGCGCGTCGACGTGATCTACCGGCGCCTGGACGACGACTTCCTCGACCCGCTCGCGTTCCGCGCCGATTCCACGCTGGGCGTGCCGGGACTGCTGTCGGTGTACCGCGCCGGCCGCGTCACGCTGGCCAATGCCATCGGCACCGGCGTGGCCGACGACAAGTCGATCTACCCCTACGTGCCGGACATGGTGCGCTTCTACCTCTCGGAAGAACCGCTGCTGAACAACGTCCCGACCTGGCAGTGCCGCCGTCCGGAAGACCTGTCGTACACGCTGGCCAACCTCGACAAGCTGGTGGTCAAGGAAGTGCACGGGGCCGGCGGCTACGGCATGCTGATCGGCCCGGCCTCGACGAAGCGGCAGATCGAGGACTTCCGCGCGCGCCTGCAGGCCAGGCCGGACGGCTATATCGCCCAGCCGACGCTGGCCCTGTCGGCCTGCCCGACCTACGTGGAGAGTGGCATCGCGCCGCGCCACATCGACCTGCGCCCCTTCGTCCTGTCCGGCAAGACCATCTCGATGGTGCCGGGCGGCCTGACCCGCGTGGCGCTGCAGGAAGGCTCGCTGGTGGTGAATTCGTCGCAGGGCGGCGGCACCAAGGACACCTGGATTCTGGAGGAATGATGCTGAGCCGTACCGCCGACCACCTGTACTGGATGGCGCGCTATACCGAGCGCGCCGAGAACACCGCGCGCATGCTCGACGTGGCCGTGCAGACCTCGATGCTGCCGCAGTCGCGCCACGACGCCGAACAGGCCTGGCGCGCCATGCTGGGCATTTCCGAGCTGCGCGAGGCCTACGAGGCGCGCCACGGGGAACTGGATGCGCAGAAGGTGCTGGCCTTCATGGTCAACGACCCGGCCAACCCCTCGTCGATCGTGTCCTGCCTGACGGCCGCGCGCGAAAACGCCCGCGCCGTGCGCGGCGTGCTCACCACCGAGGTCTGGGAAACCCACAACGCCACCTGGATCGGGCTGCGCGAGCGCACGGCCCTCGACAGCGACCCGAGCGAATTCTTCGAGTGGGTGAAGTACCGCTGCCACCTGTGGCGCGGCGTCACCTTCGGCACCATGCTGGACGACGCGGCGATGGTGTTCATCCGCCTCGGCACCTTCCTCGAGCGCGCCGACAACACGGCGCGCCTGCTCGACGTGAAATACCACGGCGCGCAGGGAGCACGGGAACCGAGCGACACCCGCGAGCTGCCCACGCAGCGCGAGTTCTATTACTGGGCGGCCCTGCTGCGCTCGGTGGCCGGCTTCGAGATCTACCGCA
>DAMAFT010000206.1:0-7494 GCA_031995805.1 Massilia sp. | reverse complement strand
CCGGCCGTCTCGCGGTCGAGGCGGTGGATCGGGGTCAGGTGCGGCAGTTCCAGCTTGCGCTTGAGGCGCACCAGCAGCGTCTCGTGCAGGAACCTCCCGGTCGGGATCATCGGCAGGAAGTGCGGCTTGTCGACCACCAGCAGGTGTTCGTCCTGGAACAGCACCCGTTCCGCGAACGGGATCGGGGTTTCCGCGTCCAGCTCGCGGTAGTACCAGATGCGCATGCCCTGGCGCACGTGGCTGGCGGCATGCAGGCGCGCTCCCTTCGCGTCGACCACGTCGCCGCGCGCCAGCCGGTCGGCCCAGGACGGCCCGCCGACGGCGCCGAAGCGCTCTTCCAGGAAGGCCAGCATGCCGCCCGTGCGGTCCTCGGTGATCCACAGGTAGCTGGGCGCGACGCCGTCGCGCAGCGGCAGCGGCACGACGGCGTTGGCGGCGGCCTGGTGGCCCTTGCGGACGAAACGCGCCATCCGCTGCCTAGCGCGCCGCCACGCTGCCGCGATAGGCCGGCAGGCGTTCGACCGAGGTGCCCTTGCTGCGCGCGTACAGCGGCAGCAGCACGTTCATGTGGGCCTGGATCTGCTCGATGCGGTTGCTCCCGCCCGGGTGGGTCGAGAGCAGCTCGATCGGCGCGCCGCGCCCTTCCAGGGACGCCATCTTGTTCCACAGGGCGATGCCGGCGCGCGGGTCGTAGCCGGAGCGCGCAGCGATGTCCAGGCCGACCAGGTCGGCCTCGCGTTCCTCGTCGCGCGAGAACTTCAGCACCACCACCTGGCCGACGGTATTCGTCACGCCGCGCACGTCCACGCCCAGCCAGGCCGACAGCGCGGCCCCGCCCAGCGTGCTGGCCAGGCCGGTGGCGGTCGCCTTGCTCTGGCGGTCGCGCCCGTGCTCGCGCAGCGCGTGCGCGATCTCGTGGCCCATCACGGCGGCGATCTCGTCGTCGGTCAGCTTGAGCTTGTCGATGATGCCGGTATAGAAGGCGATGCGCCCGCCCGGCATGCAGAAGGCGTTCACCTCGTTCGACTTGAGCAGGTTGACCTGCCATTTCCACTGCTGGGCGCTCTGGTTCCAGCGCGCCGTGTTCGGGATGATGCGCTGGGCGATGGCGCGCAGGCGTTTCACCTGCGGGTCGTTTTCCGGCACCAGCACGCCTTCGCTGCGCGCCTTGTCCATCAGGGCCAGGTATTGCTGGGCCGATTGCTCGTTGATCGCCTTTTCCGGCGCGGCGATGTCGCGCCAGCGCGCGCCGATGGAATTGCGCTCCAGCGGCTTGACGGCGATGCCGTCCTGGACCACCTGTTCCTGCGCCGGCACGGCCTGCATGGCGCCGCACAGCGCCAGCGCGACGGCGGCGCGCTTCACGATGAAGGTCTTGTTCATGATCGTTTCTCCTGCGGGGTTCTTGACGGCATCATGCTCGCAGAAACCCCGACCATACCGCACACGATAGATCAGCTGACGACGAGATCCTTCTTGCGCAACCTGAACACGGCCAGGCTGCCGCGCAGGTTGGGCAGGAAGGAGACAGCCTGCCTTCGGCCAGCGCCACGTATTCCAGGACTTCGAGGCCGCATTTCTCGGCCAGTTCCTTGAAGTCGTGGATCGTGGCATAGCGCACGTTGGGCGTGTCGAACCACTGGTACGGCAGCGTGCGCGAGACCGGCATGCGGCCCTTGAGCAGGGCGGCGCGGTGCGGCCAGTAGGCGAAGTTGGGGAAGGACACGATGGCTTCCTTGCCGACCCGGACGATGTCGCGCAGGCGCGCCTCGACGTGCTGCATCATCTGCAGCGAGGACAGGCACAGCACCATGTCGAACGCATCGTCGGCGAACAGGTCCAGGCCCTGCTCCATGTCGTGCTGGATCACGTCGATGCCGCGCCGGGTGCTTTCCAGGACCTTGTCGTCGGCGATCTCGACGCCGTAGCCGGTGCAGCCCTTGCCGGTTTCCAGGTAGCGCAGCATGGCGCCGTCGCCGCAGCCCACGTCCAGCACGTGCGAGCCCTGCGCGACCCAGTCGGCGATGAACGCCAGGTCGGGACGCAGGGTGTTCAGGTCTTCGAATTTCATGGCGCCTCCTTGCACTCTTCCCAGATCCGTTCGTAGTACGCGCGCACGATGTTCATGTAGCGCGCATCTTCCAGCAGGAAGGCGTCGTGGCCGTGCGGCGCGTCGATCTCGGCATACGTGACCTTGCGGCGGTTGACCAGCAGCGCTTCCACGATCTCGCGGCTGCGCTCCGGCGAAAAGCGCCAGTCGGTGGTGAACGAGGCGATCAGGTACTTGGCGCGGGTGTTTTCCAGCGCCTTGGCCAGGCTGCCGCCGTGCTCGCGCGCCGGGTCGAAGTAGTCGAGCGCCTTGGTGATCAGGAGGTAGGTGTTGGCGTCGAAGTACTCGGAGAATTTATCTCCCTGGTAGCGCAGGTAGGACTCGATCTCGAAGTCGATGCCGAAGTCGAACTTGTAGTCGTTGGTCTCGGCCGCGTTGCGCAGCTTGCGGCCGAACTTCTCCGCCATGTCGTCGTTCGACAGGTAGGTGATGTGGCCGACCATGCGCGCCACCTTCAGGCCGTTCTTCGGCACCACGCCGTGTTCGTAGAAGTCGCCGCCGCGGTAGTCCGGGTCGGTCAGGATGGCCTGGCGCGCGACGTCGTTGAAGGCGATGTTCTGGGCCGACAGCTTGGGCGTCGAGGCGATCACGATGCAGTGGCGCAGGCGTTCGGGGAACATGATGCTCCACGACAGGGCCTGCATGCCGCCCAGCGAGCCGCCCATCACGGCGGCGAATTGTTCGATGCCGAGGCGATCGGCCAGGCGCGCCTGGGCCGCCACCCAGTCTTCCACCGTCACCAGCGGGAAGGCGGCGCCATACGGCTTGCCGGTGGCGGGATTGACGTGCATCGGGCCGGTCGAGCCGAAGCAGGATCCGAGGTTGTTGATGCCGATGACGAAGAAGCGGTCGGTGTCGACCGGCTTGCCCGGTCCGACCATATTGTCCCACCAGCCGGCGCTTTTCGGCGTGGCGTAGTGGCCGGCCACGTGGTGCGAGGCGTTCAGCGCGTGGCAGATCAGCACCGCGTTCGACTTGTCGGCGTTGAGCGTGCCATAGGTTTCATACATCAGCGTGTAGTCGCCGAGCTGGGCGCCGCTTTGCAACAGCAAGGGCTCGGCGAAATGCATCGCCTGCGGTGTGACTATTCCAAGAGATCCCATGGAGGTATTCAAAAGTGTTGGGTGGTGCGATGGTGGTGCTCGCGACGGCCGGGGCCTGGCCGTCGCCACAACGTCAGAGGGCTTGCAGCTGCTCGACCGCGCTGGCGATCTCGCCCGGCTCGATCGCGCGCAGGATGCGCCGGGTACGGGTGGTGACCGCGCCCAGGTCGGTGTTCAAGATTTCTTGTTTCACCGCCAGCAGCTGCGCCGGATGCATCGAGAATTCGCGCAAGCCCATGCCCAGCAACAGGCGGGTGAGCTTGACGTCGCCGGCCATCTCGCCGCATACCGCCACGTCCAGACCGGCCTTGTGGCCGGTGGCGATGGTCGAGGCGATCAGCTGCAATACGGCCGGGTGCAGCGGATTATACAGGTGCGCCACCTCGTAATCGACCCGGTCGATCGCCAGCAGATACTGGATGAGGTCATTCGTGCCGATCGACAGGAAATCCATGCGCCGCACGAACAGCGGCAGCGCCAGCGCCGCGGCCGGGATCTCGATCATGGCGCCGACCTCGATGCCCTCGTCGAATTTGATGTTTTCAAGACGCAGCTCGGCCTTGGCCTGTTCGATCATGTTCAGGGTCTGGTCGATCTCGAAGGCATGCGCCAGCATCGGGATCAGGATCCTCACCTTGCCGAAGGCGGACGCCCTCAGGATGGCCCGCAGCTGGGTCAGGAACATCTGCGGCTCGGCCAGGCAGTAGCGGATCGCGCGCAGGCCCAGCGCCGGGTTCAGGGCCGTGTGCTCGGCCTGGTCGAGCGGCTTGTCGGCGCCGACGTCGAGCGTGCGGATGGTGACGGGCCGCCCCTTCATCGCCAGCACCGCCTTGCGGTACTGCTCGAACTGCTCGTTCTCGTCCGGCACCCGCAGCGCCTGGGCGCCGCGGCCCATGAACAGGAACTCGGAGCGGAACAGGCCCACGCCCGCGGCGCCGGCCTCCAGCGCCGGGCCGCAGTCGTCCGGCAGCTCGATGTTGGCCAGCAGCGTGATCGCGGTGCCGTCCTTCGTCACGGCCGGCGTTTTCTTCAGCTTGAGCAGGCGCTTGCGCGCCTTCATCAGCGCGGTCTGCCTGGCGCGGTACTGTTCCAGCACCAGCGCGCTCGGGTTGGCGATGACGACGCCGGCGTCGCCGTCCACGATCACCCAGTCGTC
Organism: Massilia sp.; assembly: GCA_031995805.1. GTDB lineage: Bacteria > Pseudomonadota > Gammaproteobacteria > Burkholderiales > Burkholderiaceae_D > Telluria. Next base: position 3,125 of record DAMAFT010000206.1, on the reverse strand, counting down.
CTGTTCGATCAGGCGCGAGGCCTGGCTCATGCCGACGGCGGCCGGGATGTCCAGGCTGCGCGCGACGATCGCCGTATGCGAGTTCTGGCCGCCGACGTCGGTGACGAAGCCGACGAAGGAGCGGTCGCGGAAGGCCAGCATGTCGGCCGGCGAGATGTCGTGGGCGACCACGATCATCTGCGGCTGGAAGTGGTCCTCGCCCGGCGGCGCGGCCGGCGGCGCGTGCAGCTCGGTGCCCATCAGGACCTTCAGCACGCGCTCGGCGACCTGCTGGATGTCCTGCTTGCGCTCGCGCAGGTACGGGTCTTCGATCTCGTCGAACTGCGCCGACAGCTCGTCGATCTGGGTGACCAGCGCCCATTCGGCGTTGTAGTGGCGCGAGCGGATGATGTCGAGCGGCGCCTCCGAGATCATCGGATCGGACAGGATCAGCACGTGGACGTCGATGAAGGCGCCCAGCTCGGTCGGGGCATCCTTCGGCAGCTCGGTCCAGAGCGCCTGCAGCTCGCGGTGCACCTCGGCGAACGCGTGCTGCAGGCGCGCGACCTCGGCCTCGACCTGCTCTTCCGGCACCAGGTAGTGCTTGACGTCGAGCGCGGCCGGCGTGAGCAGGTGCGCGCGCCCGATCGAGATCCCGCGCGAGACGGGAATGCCGTGCAATGTGAACGCTGCCATCGGGGCTCCCGGGTGGAATCTGCCAGCCCTGAACTCGGGCATTATTCGCCTTCGCCGAACTTGTCGTTGATCAGCGCCGTGAGCGCGTCGATGCACTGCCGTTCGTCGGGACCGTCGGCCTCGAGCGTGACCTTGGCGCCCTTGCCGGCCGCCAGCATCATGACGCCCATGATCGACTTGGCATTGATGCGGCGCCCGTTGCGGGAGAGCCAGACATCGCTCTGGAATTTCGCGGCCAGCTGGGTGAACTTGGCGGAGGCGCGGGCATGCAGGCCCAGCTTGTTGATAATCTCGAGTTCTTGCTGAATCATAGGTTGCTTGTGGTCTGCCCGCTCGTTGTTGTGGTTCGATGGGTGGCTAGGAGCCGACCCGGATCCTGTTGTCGACCCGCACCGCGCCGTTCTGCGCCCCCGCCAGCGCCATCTCGACGACGACGTCGAGGGTGTCCTGGCGATAGGTGATCGCACGCAGCAGCATCGGCAGGCTGATGCCGGCGATGACTTCCACGTGGCCCGGACTGGCCAGGCAGTTGCAGCAGTTGGACGGCGTGCCGCCCTTGACGTCGGTGATGACCAGCACGCCGTCGCCGTCGTCGACACGCTTGATCGCCTCCTTGGCGAGGGCGTTGATCTCGTTCGTGTCCTGGTCCGCGTTGACGTCGATCGCCTCGAAGCGCTCGGTCGGGCCGCGGAACACGTGCGCGACCGCCGCGATGAATGCCTGGCCCAGCGGTGCGTGGGTCATCAGCAGGATGCCTACCATGTCATTTTCCCGTTACCTGGCGCTCGACGGCGTCGATGAACATCGCCGCGACGTCGAACCCGGTCTGGTCGGCGATCTCCTGGAAGCAGGTGGGACTGGTGACGTTCACCTCGGTCAGGAAATCGCCGATCACATCCAATCCTACCAGCAACAGGCCGCGTGCGGCCAGTACCGGGCCCACGGCTTCGGCGATCTCGCGTTCGCGCGCCGAGATCGGCTGGGCGACGCCGAGGCCGCCGGCGGCCAGGTTGCCGCGCACTTCGCCGCCCTGCGGGATGCGCGCCAGCACGAACGGCACCGGCTTGCCGTCGATGACCAGCACGCGCTTGTCGCCCTTGACGATGGCCGGGATGTACTTCTGGGCCATGATCGTGCGCGCGCCGTTGTCGGTGAGCGTCTCGATGATCGCGCCCAGGTTCAGGCCGTCGTCCTTGACGCGGAAGATGCCGGCCCCGCCCATGCCGTCGAGCGGCTTGAAGATCACGTCGTCGTGCTCGGCGTGGAAGGCGCGCAGCTGCGTGGGCGAGGACGAGACCAGCGTCGGCGAGGTGAACTCGCTGAACTGGGCGATCGCCAGCTTCTCGTTGTGGTCGCGGATCGCCTGCGGCCTGTTGATCACGCGCGCGCCCTGGCGCTCGGCCTGTTCCAGCAGGTAGGTGCCGTACACGTATTCCATGTCGAACGGCGGATCCTTGCGCTGGATGACGGCATCGAATTCGGACAGGCGCACGGTGGCGGTCTCGCCTTCCACGTACCAGTCGTCCGGGTGGCCGGTCAGCGTGATCTCGGTCGCCTCGGCGGTCACGATGCCCCGGTCGAGCACCAGGTGGCGCTGTTCGAAGGCATAGACGCGGTGGCCGCGGCGGGCGGCCTCGCGCATCATCGCGAAGGTCGAGTCCTTGTAGATCTTGAAGCCGGACAGCGGATCGGCGAGAAAAGCGATTTTCATGATGGTTCCAATCGGGGCAATACCCCGATTTTAGCCGGAAACGCGGACGGCCGCGGAAAGCCGGCCAGCAGATGCCCACTGGCAAAAAGTCATCTATTCAGGGCGGGTTTGCGCCCCCTCAAGCGACCATGCGGTGCGCTTGGGAAGATGCGAGCGAGGAGGAGCCGCCATGAACGAGCAGGCCGAACAGGAACGCATCAAGCAGGTCTACCGCCAGTGGCATGGCGGGGCCGCCCTCGCCCGCTATGCCTGGCACCGGCCCGAGATCGTGCGCCAGGCCGCGGCGCGCGCGCGCGCGCTGGCCGAGCTGCTGGCGGCCACCGTCGGGCGCGACCTGTCGGCCGTGCGCGCGCTCGACGTCGGCTGCGGCAACGGCGGCTTCCTGCGCCAGCTGATCGACTGGGGCGCCAACCCTGCCCACCTGGCCGGCACCGAGCTGCAGGCCGAGCGCCTCGACCACGCGCGCAGCCGCACCGCGCACGGCGTGCGCTGGCACCTGGGCGGCCTCGACGCCTTCGCCGACGACAGCATGGACCTGGTCAGCGCCAACACGGTGTTTTCCTCGATCCTCGACGACGACCTGCGACGCGCACTGGCCGCCGACATGTGGCGCGTGCTGCGCCCCGGCGGCTGGACGCTGCTCTTCGATTTCCGCTACGGCAACCCGCGCAACCCGCAGGTGCGCAAGGTCAGCGACGTCGAACTGCTGCGCTTCTGGCCGGCCGAGCGGCGCCAGTAC
>DAMAFT010000205.1:0-7496 GCA_031995805.1 Massilia sp. | reverse complement strand
GACGCGGCCGGCAACACGAGCCTGCTGGGCAGCGCGGACGTGGTGTATGACGCCAGCGCCGCCGCGCCGACGCTGGCGCTGGACAACGATACCGCGGGCGCCTATGGCTCGGCCACCGACCGCATCACCAGCGTGGGCACCTACCACGCCGTCGGCGTCGAAGCCGGCGGCCACGCCGAGTACAGCCTCACCGGCACGGGCGGCTGGACCACGACGGCGCCGGTGGCGGCCGAAGGGCCGAACACCGTGTACGTGCGCCAGGTCGATGCCGCCGGCAATACCAGCGGCAGCACGAGCCTGTCGTTCACGCTGGACACCGGCATTCCGCTGGCGCCGTCGGTGACGCTGGCGCTGGACACCGGCGCCAGCGCGGCCGACAAGATCACCAAGTCGGGCCTGGTCGACATCGGCGGCCTGGAGACGGCCCCGGGCGGCACCTGGGAATACAAGATCGACGGCGGCGCCTGGACGCAGGGCGGCAACGTCGACAGCCAGGGCCACGCCAGCGTCAACGTGGAAGGCGACGCCGCGCACACCGTGCTGGTGCGCCAGTACGATGTGGCCGGCAACATGAGCGGGCAGGGCACGCTCGGCTTCACGCTCGACACGTCGGTGCCGACCCTGGCGTTCGACCATGTCCAGGGCGCGGCGAGCGCGACGCCGAACGTCACCACCCGCTCCACCGCCGACGTGGTCTTCACGTACACCGGCACGCTGGGCGCCACGGACACGATCGAATACCGGATCGGTGCCGGCGCCTGGGTGACGGCGAGCACGGCCACGACCAACAGCACGGCGCACACCATCACGCTGCCGAACTTCGACCTGTCGACGTCCGACCCGCACATCGCCATCCGCGTCGGCGACGTCGCCGGCAATACGGGCGCCGAGGCCAGCGTCGACATCGACGGACCGTACGTGGCGCCGCAGTTCACCACGCGGGTCACGGAGGCGGGCCTCGAAGTGACCAGCCTCATCGACGGCACGCTCTACCTGAAGCGTTCGTCCGGCAACCCGGAACTCCTGACCAATACGGACGGTGGGACCACCGTCACGGCCGGGCATACTGTGGTGATCGGCCAGCAGGCGAGCGGCACCCTGGCCGGGAGGATGATGGTGAAGACATCCGAGGGCACCGAGTTCGTCGAGGCCGGCAGCAAGTTCTACATGTTCGGCGGCAGCGGGCCGGCAGTCATGTCGGCCGGCGGCACCAGCGTCAGCCTGTGGGGCTTCGGCGGCAACGACACGCTCAACGGCAGCTCGTTCGCCGAAGCCCTGTTCGGCGGCGCGGGCAACGACAAGCTGTTCGGGAATGGCGGCGACGACACGCTCAGCGGCGGCGACGGCAACGATACGATCACCGGCGGCGCGGGCGCGGACCATATCGACGTGTCGCTCGGCCAGAACAGGCTGATCTACGATACCGGCGATTCGCCGTTCGACGGCTTCGACGTGGTGACTTTCGCGCCGGCCCAGGGCCAGAACTATGCGCCGCAGACCTTCCACTTCAACGACACGATGCCGGTGACCGGCGCCATGGTCAACAACGCCGCCGATCCGCTCGACGCTACTCCCCAGGCGTTGCTGGCGGCGCTGGACACGGCGTACCAGGCCATGTTCGCCGGGACGACGACCGCCGCGCTGGTGGTCCGCTTCGCCAACCAGGACACCTACCTGGTGGTGGACACGGGCGACGGCCAGGTGAACGCCGCCGACCACGTCGTCAAGCTGGTGGGCTTCGTGCCGTCGCCGTACGTCATCGCGGGCGACGTCGTGTTCGGCTCGCCGCCGTAATCACAGCCACAAGCGCCATCGGACGCGGCGGGCGGGCTAGAATACGGCCATGCCACGCCTACCCGCCGCCAAGTCCCCCATCTTCCCCGGCCCGCGCACCGCGCGCGGCGCCGTCCTTGCCGTCCTGCTGTCGAACGCCGACCAGGCCGGCGCCGAACCCCTGCGCGGCCGCGTCACGCTGGCCGCCATCGTGCGCGCGCTCAAGCGCAAGTACCACTGGCCGGTCGAGACCACGAGCTTCCCGTCGAACGCCGCCGACGGCCGCGCCACCTGGGCGACCGTGTACAGCCTCCCGGCCGAGGTCATCGAGCGGGCGCTGGACGAGCGCGGGCGCGACTGGCTCAGGAGTGCGAGCGGCGGCGCAAGCTGAGGCCCGGGGACGCAGGCCGGGACCGGGCTTCAGGCCGGCCCGCCGGCCAGGTGTTCCAGCACGATCACCTCGGACGATTCGACCAGGTCGGCGAACGAGGAAAACAGGTCCGCGATGTGCGCGGTGGCCAGGTGGCGGTCGAGATGGCCCTGGCTTTCCCAGTCCTCGATCCAGACGAAGCGGCGCGGATCGGCGGTGTCGCGGTTGAGCTGGTAGACGTTGCAGCCGTCTTCCGCATGCGTGGGGTCGATCACGCTGCGGAAGCGCTGTTCGAGTTGCCGTTCCATGCCCGGCTTGGCGGTGATGATGGCGACGACGGGTGTGCTCATGCGGCTTCCTTGTTCGGTGGGCAAAGAACAGACCTTATCACGCTGCAACGATTCCTGCCGGCGCCGCCGCGTTCACTCCAGGCGCTCGTGGTGCTCCGCCTCGCCTTCCTTCCAGTACGCCGACACGCGCGTGGCCTGGCGCGGCAGGCCCTTGTCGGCCAGCAGCGTGCGCACCTGCGCCATCACCGACGCCTCGCCACCGCCCCAGGCGAACCCGTGGCCGGCCGGTACCTGCCAGGCCTGCAGCGCGGCCAGCAGCGCCTGCGGCGTGTCGCACCACTGCACGTCGGCCGCAGCGCGCGTCGGCAGTGCGCGGCGCTCGGCGTCGCCGCCCAGCGCCAGCACGGTCACGCGCACGCCTTCCGGCAATTCCTCGAGCCGGCGCGCGATCGCCGGCAGGGCGGTGGCGTCGCCGACCAGCAGGTGCCAGGCGGCCTGCATCGGGATGATCATCGAGCCGCGCGGGCCGCCCACGCTCAGGCGCTGCCCGACCCTGGCCGTGCGCGCCCAGTCCGACGCGACGCCATGGCCGTGCAGGGCGAATTCGATGGTCAGTTCGCGGGCTTCGCGGTCGTGCCGGCGTGGGGTATAGTCGCGCCTTGCCTGCTCGCCACCGGCGCCGTCGAAGAACAGCTTGACGTGGTCGTCGAACGAGAGCGAGACGAAATCGGCCAGCGCGTCGCCGCGCAGCGTGATGGCCACGAAGGCCGGGCCGAGCGGCTCGATGCGTACGACGTCGAGGTCGCGCAGTTTCAGTTCGTGGCGTACGCGCTGGATTTCCGGCCAGGCGCCGGTGTCGAGAGGGGTATCCTGTTGCATCATCGCTCCACAATTAGTTGATAATGTCCCCCATTATGCAAAGCAAAGTTGATAAAGTCAACCAAAAATCCCTGTCGCCCGCCGGCGAGGTGCTCGAAGCCATGCATGCGATCATGCACCTGTACCGCGCGCGCCAGTTCCGCAGCCTGCGCGCCGGCGCCCACGAACTGGCGCACATGGAAGCCAAGGCGCTCGGCTATTTCGCGCGCCACCCCGGCGCCACCCAGAGCGACCTGGTGGCGCATTCCGGCCGTGACAAGGCGCAGGTGGCGCGCCTGATCCGCGTGCTGCGCGAACGCGGCCTGCTCGAGGCGACGGCCGACGAGGCGGACCGGCGCAGCACGCGGCTGTCGCTGTCGGCCGAAGGCACGGCGCTGCACGCGGCGCTGCACCGGGACGACGGGCGGCTGGCCGAGGCGGCGCTGGCCGGCATGGCGGACGCGGAGCGGGAGGCCTTGCGCGGCTTGCTGGCGCGGGTGCGGGCGAACCTGGAGGCGGCGGTGGACTGAGCGGATAAATTGGAATTAGGCAAGAGTTGGACCGGCATCAAGGAGCCTGCCGCTTCACCTGTCTACCATCGATCCTTTGAGTGCGTCGCGCTCGCCAGGGAGCCTGCATGGACCTCAAGGATCTGTTCAAGGGAGCATCCGGCCTGTCGGAAGTGCATCGGCCCATCCGCTTGCGGCTGGGGCTGGCGCGACAGCCGCTCGACGATGTCCTGCTGGTCCAGCGCGCCGAGGGGAGCGAGGCCTTGTGCGGCGGCCTGGCATACCGGCTCCTGTGCGTATCGACGCGGGCCCATCTGCCGCTGAAGGATTTCATGGCGCTGCCCGCCGAGCTCCGGTTCGTGACGGACCGGGGAGGCATGCGCGCCGTCTGCGGCATCGTGGCGCAGGCGGCCGCAGGCCAGGCCGATGGCGGCCTCGCCACCTACGAACTGGTCGTACGCGACGCGCTGGCGCTGATGGAACAGCGCACCAATACCCGCGTCTTTCGCAACCGGAACGAACTGGAGATCACCCAGGTCATCCTGGATGAGTGGAGAAGGAACAATCCGGTACTGGCCCGTGCCTTCGACGTGGATTGGTCGTGCGTGACCGGCACCTATCCTCCCCGCGAATTCACGATGCAGCACAACGAGTCCGATGCGGATTTCCTGCGCCGCTTGTGGAAGCGGCGCGGTATCGCCTGGTTCGTGCGCGCCGCGCAAGCCGCGCATCCGCAGGTCCAGGCCGTGCCGGCCCATGCGCTGGTGCTGTTCGACGACGCATCCAGGCTGGCGCGCAACGCTGCCGGCACCGTGCGCTACCACCGCGACGACGGCGCCGAGCAAAGCGACACCATCGTCGCATGGAGTCCGGTACGCAAGCTCAAGCCCGGTCATGTCGATCGCGTGAGCCTGGACTACCTGCAGCGTCTTCCGATGACCGCGCATACGCCGTCGCTGGTCGACCAGGGAAGCGTCGGCAACCGGTTCGCGATCGGCCTCGACGATTACCTGGTCGACGCCCCGCATGCCGGCGCGGACGGGAACGATTACCGGAAGCTGGGCGAGTTGCGCATGAAGCGCCATGAATACGAGTCGAAGTGCTTTCATGCGGAGGGCGGCGTGCGCGCCCTGCGTGTCGGAGAATGGATCGCCGTGACCGGCCATGCCGAGCTCGATGCGCACCCGCCGGGGGAACGGGAGTTCGTCGTCACGCATCTGGAGGTCGATGCGGAAAACAACCTGCCGAAGACGCTCGACGAACGGATACGACGCCTGTTCGCATTCGGCCGGGGCGACGACGGCAAGTCCGGCAGCGGGTTACGGCAGGCCAGTGCGGAACGCGGGATGCGCTTTACCAGCCGCTTTACTTGCGTGCGCCGCGGGATTCCCATCGTACCGGCCTTCGATCCCCGCTCCGACGTACCGCGTCCGCGATTGCAAAGCGCGATCGTGGTCGGTCCGGCTGGCGAGGAAGTGCATTGCGATGCCTACGGCCGGGTCAGGATACGCTTTCCCGGCACCAGGATGGAAGACCACGGCCATGCGCAGGGCGCCGGCGCCAGCGATAGCGACCGCGACTCCGCGTGGGTCCGCGTCGCCGGCACCTGGGCCGGCAACGAGTGGGGCGCGGTGACGCTGCCGCGTGTCGGCGACGAAGTCATCGTCGATTTCCTCGGCGGCGATCCCGACAAGCCGATCATCGTGGCACGCGTCCATGGCGCCATGGCGTTGCCCCCCGCGTTCAGCCACGTCGGAGGACTTCCCGGTAACAAGTATCTCGCCGGGACCAAGAGCAAGGAGATCGGGGGAACCCGCTGCAACCAGTTGCGCCTGGACGATACGCCGGGGCAGATCAGTGCGCAGCTGGCGTCCGACCACGGTTACAGCGAACTGAACCTGGGTTGGCTCACCCATCCCCGCAGCGAAGGCAGGGGCGAAGCCCGTGGCGAGGGGGCTGAATTGCGCAGCGACCACGCGGTCGCGGTGCGCGGCGCGCAGGGTGTCCTCATCAGCGCGGCGGCACGCCCCCGGGCCGGCGGCCGGCAACTCGATCGCGCCGAGCTGATCGGCCTGGCCGAAGCGCTGCAGGGCGTGCAACGGCAACTGTCCGACCTGGCGGCGAAGCATCGCGCGGACGAGTCCGAGGGCAAGGAGTTGCAGCAACTGATCGGCTACCTGAAAGCATGGGAGTCCGGCAGCAATACCGAAAAGAGTGACAGCGGCGCCGGCGGCCAGCCCGTGGTGGCGCTATCCGCGCCTGCGGGCATGGCGCTGGCCAGCCAGGACAACCTGGCGATCGGGGCGCAGACCCACGTCGACATGGTCAGCATCGGCAATACCCAGCTGTCGGTCGGACGCAAATTGCTGGCGCGCGTGTCGGAAAGCATCAGCCTGTTCGCGCATCGCCTCGGCATCAAGCTGGTCGCCGCCGGCGGCAAGCTCGAACTGCAGGCGCACGGCGACGACATCGACATGACGTCGTCCAGGCGCATCGTGCTGACTGCGGCGGACGAGATCGTGCTGCAGGCGCCGAAGATCCGTGTCGTGGCGCAAGGGGCTCAGGTGGACATTGGCGGTGGCGCCATCGTGCAGCAGAGCAGCGGCGAACACGCGATCAGGTCGTCGAAGTTCGTCCACGACGGCCCGGGCGGCGGCAGCCCGGCGGCCGTGGCGCTGCCGGCGGGCGCCGCGGCGCACGACCAGCAGGTCGTGCTGCGCTGGATCGGTACCGACGAGCCCATGCCGGACCAGCGGTACCGCATCACCACGGAAGATGGCCGCGTGTTCGAGGGCCGAACCGACGCAGCCGGCCTGACCGAGCGCTTCAGCAGCGCCATTGCGTTCGGGCGCTACACCATCGAGGCGCTGGACGACTGATTTCACAGGAGGAGTGCCATGGCGACTGCCGAACATCCCTTGCCCGCTAAACAGAACAAAGGCGCCGCGCGCAAGGCCGAAGGGTTTGCGACACCGAAGGAGGACCAGAAGCCGCAGTGCGCCAGGATGCTGCCCAGGCGCGTACTGCCGGTCATCTTCCTGCCCGGTATCATGGGATCCAACCTGCGCATGAGCGAGCAGCGGCGCCAGGAATTACACAAGAAGGACAACATCGCCTGGCGCCCCGATATCCTCGGCGCGACCAATGTGCGGTCGAATGCGAAAGAGTCTCCGAGCGAACGCCAGCTGCGGCTGGATCCGCTGCAGACCACGGTCGACATCTACGAGCCTGCCGGAGAATTTAATGTCAGCGGCGATGGGCGGCACGGCAATGTCGGGCTGGAGGATAACTTCAGCTCGCCTCTGCTGAATGACGATCCGCCCACGATGCCGAATGGGCGAACCGCCGTGCAGAAGGCGCGGGCGCGCGGCTGGGGCGAAGTGTTTTTCAAGAGCTATGGGAAGCTGTTGCAGCATCTCGAGTCGCGCCTGAACAGTACTTTTTCCGATGGCAAGCTGCAGCCGGCCTGGCGCGATGTCGTGGGCGTCGATCCGCAGGCATGGGGACCGGATCCCAAATTGCCCCAGCAACCGTTGACCGAGGACGAACTCCGCAAGGTGGCTACCGGTTGCTGGTTTGCCGTGTACGCGTTCGGCTACAACTGGCTGCAATCGAACGGCGACAGCGCCAGGATCATTGCGGTGCGGATCAACCGGGTCATCGAGGAGCTGAAGGGGTCGGGCTATGACTGCAACC
>DAMAFT010000204.1:0-7524 GCA_031995805.1 Massilia sp. | reverse complement strand
CCGACGTCATTCCCGGCGCCGACATCTTCCTGGGCCTGTCCGCCGGCGGCGTGCTGAAACCCGAGATGGTCGCGCAGATGGCGCCGAACCCGCTGATCCTGGCGCTGGCCAACCCGAACCCGGAAATCCTGCCGGAAGACGCCAAGGCCGTGCGCAGCGACGTCATCATCGCCACCGGCCGTTCGGACTACCCGAACCAGGTCAACAACGTGCTGTGCTTCCCGTACATGTTCCGCGGCGCACTCGATTGCGGCGCCACCACCATCACGCGCGAGATGGAAATCGCCGTGGTGCATGCGATCGCCGACCTGGCCCACGCCGAGCAGTCCGACATCGTCGCCTCGGCCTACGGCATCTCGAACCTGTCGTTCGGCCCGGAATACCTGATCCCGATGCCGTTCGACCCGCGCCTGCTGACCCATATCGCGCCGGCCGTGGCCAAGGCCGCGATGGATGGCGGCGTCGCCAGCCGTCCGATCGAGGACCTGGCGGCCTACGCCGAACACCTGCAGCAGTTCGTGTACCGCAGCGGCACCTTCATGAAGCCGCTGTTCCAGGTCGCCAAGGATGCCCCGGCCGAACTGAAACGCATCGTCTACGCCGAGGGCGAGGACGAGCGCGTGCTGCGCGCGGTGCAGGTGGTGGTCGACGAGAAGCTGGCGCGCCCGATCCTGGTCGGCCGCCCGGCCGTGCTGCAGCAGCGCATCGAGAAGTTCGGCCTGCGCCTGAAGCTCGGCCAGCACTTCGACGTGATCAACCCGGACTTCGACGAGCGCTACCGCGACTACTGGCAGAGCTACTACCAGATGGTGGCGCGCAAGGGCATCACGCCGGACCTGGCCAAGCTGGCCATGCGCCGCCGCCATACCCTGATCGGCGCGATGATGATCCACAAGGGCGACGCCGACGGCATGATCTGCGGCACCTACGGCACCACCCAGGTCCACCTGGAATACATCGACCAGGTGCTGGGCAAGCGGGCCGGCGCCAACGTGTACGCGGCGATGAACTTCATCATCACCCAGGAACGCCAGCTGGCGATGGTCGACACCCACGTCAACGAAAACCCGAGCGCGGAAGAACTGGCCGAGATCACGCTGCTGGCGGCCGAGGAGCTGGAACGCTTCGGCATCACGCCGCGCGTGGCGCTGCTGTCGCACTCGAACTTCGGCACCTCGAACAGCGAATCGGCCAGGAAGATGCGCACCACGCTGGGCCTCGTGCAGCAGAAGGCGCCGGGGCTGGAAATCGACGGCGAGATGCACGGCGACGCCGCGCTCGACTCCAAGATCCGCAACCGCGTCATGCCGAATTCCACGCTCAAGGGCGACGCCAACCTGGTGGTCATGCCGAACATCGAATCGGCCAACATCGCCTACAACCTGCTCAAGACCGCGGCCGGCAACGGCATCGCCGTCGGCCCGGTGCTGCTGGGCTGCGCGCGTCCGGTGCACATCCTGACGCCGTCGGCGACGGTGCGCCGCATCGTCAACATGACGGCGCTGTGCGTCGTCGACGCCGTGTCGCAGCGCTGATCGCTCCCTCCCCCCATCGCCCCCGCCCGCGCGGGGGCGATGTCTATTGGCGCCCCGGAATTGTCACCAACTGTAGAAGTTCCCGACAATTCATGAACTTGTAATAAAGCTTGACCAAGACGTAACAATGCGTAATCACGCGCTGTGCTTTCTCAAAATCGAGTGATAATAGACGAGCAGGCATTACCTATTCTGCACGATTTCTTGCGTGCAAAAGCGTGTACACCGTTCTGTTACAATGCGGGGTTGTCGGAAATTTATTGGTCCGGCCCCGTCGGATGAAGGCCCGGCGTCTGTCCCGGCGGCCACCTCGGACCACCCACTGGAACCACCAAGAACATGCAAACAACGAAAAAAGCCCTGATTACCGGTATCACCGGCCAGGATGGCGCGTATCTTGCGCAACTGCTCCTGGAAAAGGGTTATCACGTCACCGGCACTTTCCGCCGCTCCAGCTCCGTCAATTTCTGGCGCATCGCCGAACTCGGCATCGAACAGCATCCGAACCTGTCGCTGGTCGAATACGACCTCACCGACCTGTCGTCCAGCATCCGCCTGATCGAAAGCACGCGTCCCGACGAAGTCTACAACCTGGCGGCGCAGAGTTTCGTCGGCGTGTCGTTCGAGCAACCGGTCACCACCGCGTCCATCACCGGCATCGGCGCCGTCAACCTGCTGGAAGCGATCCGCATCGTGCACCCGAAGGCACGCTTCTACCAGGCCTCCACTTCCGAGATGTTCGGCAAGGTGCAGGCCGTGCCGCAGGTCGAGGACACCCCGTTCTACCCGCGCAGCCCGTACGGCGTGGCCAAGCTGTACGCCCACTGGATGACCGTCAACTACCGCGAGTCCTATGGCATCTTCGGCAGCTCGGGCATCCTGTTCAACCACGAGTCGCCGCTGCGCGGCCGCGAATTCGTCACCCGCAAGATCACCGATACCGTCGCCAAGATCGTGCTGAACAAGCTCGACGTGCTGGAACTGGGCAACCTGGACGCCAAGCGCGACTGGGGCTACGCCAAGGAATACGTCGAAGGCATGTGGCGCATCCTGCAGGCCGACCAGCCCGACACCTTCGTGCTGGCCACCAACCGCACCGAGACCGTGCGCGACTTCGTCACCATGGCGTTCAAGGGCGCCGGCATGCAGGTCGAGTTCAAGGGCCAGGGCGAACAGGAAACCGGCCACTGCGCCCGCACCGGCAAGGTGCTGGTGCGCGTGTCGCCCAAGTTCTACCGTCCGGCCGAGGTCGACCTGCTGATCGGCGACCCGGCCAAGGCGCAGCGCGAGCTGGGCTGGAAGCCCGAGACCACCCTCGAACAGTTGTGCCAGATGATGGTCGACGCCGACCTGCGTCGCAACGAACAGGGATTCTCCTTCTGACATGAACCGCATGGTCACGGAAGACCTCGTACGCATGGCCGAACCGCGCGAAGGGGAGGGCAAGCGTGCCCTCGTCACCGGACTGCGCGGCTTCACCGGCCGCTACATGGCGCGCGAGCTGACCGCGGCCGGCTACCATGTCCACGGCACCGTCTCGACGGTCCGGGAGACCGGACCCGACATCCACACGGTCGACCTGCTCGACCGCGCCGCGCTGGCCGAGGTCGTCGAGCTGGTGCGTCCCGACGTCGTCGTGCACCTGGCCGCCATTGCCTTCGTGGCCCACAACGATGCCGACGAGATGTACCGCGTCAACGTCGTCGGCACCCGCAACCTGCTCGAAGCGTTGGCCAGGGCCACGCACAAGCCGTCCTGCGTGCTGCTGGCGTCGTCCGCCAACATCTACGGCAACGCCGCCGTGCCCGTCATCGACGAATACGTTGCGCCCGCCCCGGCCAACGACTACGCGGTCAGCAAGCTGGCCATGGAAACCATGGCCCGGCTGTGGATGGACAAGCTGCCCATCATCATCGCGCGGCCGTTCAACTACACCGGCGTCGGCCAGGCCGAAAACTTCCTGCTGCCCAAGATCGTGTCGCATTTCCGCAAGGGTGCGCGCCATATCGAGCTGGGCAACCTGGCGATCGCACGCGATTTTTCCGACGTGCGCATGGTCGCCAAGAGCTATCGCCGCCTGCTGGCGGCCGCGCCGGCCGGCGAGACCTTCAACGTCTGCTCGGCGCGCTCGGCGTCGCTCGAGAGCCTGATCGACACCATGAGCGACATCGCCGGCTACCGCATCGAGGTGCACGTCAACCCCGCCTTCGTGCGCGCCAACGACGTCCTGACGCTCACCGGCAGCAACGCCAGGCTGGCCGCGGCGATCGGCCCGGTCGAGCCGGTGCCGCTCGTCGATACCCTGCGCTGGATGTACGAGGCGTGAGCAAGATGCCTTCCGGCCTGGAAGCGGCCATGATCCAACCGCCCGCCGGCACCGTAAGGGCAGAGGCGGCCGGGGAGCATGCCGCTGCCGGGCCGGCGGCCCCGGCCCGCGCGCAGCAGGCGGCGCGCGTGCTGCGCGTCGGCATCGGCACGACCATGATCGAGCCGGCGCTGACCGGCGGCCACCTGGACGGCATCGGCGTCTACACCAAGGCACTGCTGCGCCACCTGCCGCAGGCCGGCTGCGAACTGGCGCCGTATTCCTGGCCGCGCCTGCGCGGGAGCGCCGAGCTCGTGGCCGGGCAGGCGTTGCCGCAATCCTTCGAGCGCGCCTCGCTGCTCGACCTGGTCACGCCCGACGCCCACCGCGTGCACATGCCGGTGGACGTGTTCCACGTCACCGACTACCGCGTCGTGCGCATGGATTGCCCGGTGGTGGCGGGGCTGCACGACGCCCTGCCGATCAAGCATCCGGAATGGTGCAATCCGCGCCTGCGCAACCTCAAGAACTGGATGCAGCGCAAGGCTGCGCAAAAGGCCGACCACGTGATCGCCCTGTCGCACCATGCCATCGACGAACTGGTCGAGTGCTTCGGCGTCGACGAGCGCCGCATCAGCGTGGTGCCCTGCGGCGTCGACGACGAATGGTTCGAGATGCCGGCGGCGGAGGCCGTGGCTGCCACCCTGCGCGCGCATGGCCTGCGGCCCGGCTATTTCCTGTTCGTCGGCACGCTGCAGCCGCGCAAGAACGTGGGGCGCCTGCTCGACGCCTACCTGGCGCTGCCGGCCGCCGTGCGCGCCGAGCGCCAGCTCGTCATCGTCGGCCATGCCGGCGCCCGCTCCGAAGACGTGTTGCGACGCCTCGACGCCGCGGTGCGCGACGGCGCCGGCGTGGTCTGGCTGAACCAGCTCACCGACGACGTCCAGCTGCGCCACGTCTACGCCGGCGCCGGCGTGTTCACCTTTCCCTCGCTGTACGAGGGTTTCGGCATCCCGGTCGTCGAGGCGTTCGCTTCCGGCGTGCCCGTGGTGACGTCGAACACGACCTCGCTGCCGGAAGTGGCGGCCGGCGCCGCGCTCGAGGTCGACCCGCTCGACAGCGGGGCGCTCGCCGACGCCATGCTGGCGCTGGCGCGCGAACCGGCCCTGCGGGCGCGCTGCATCGCCGCCGGCCGCGCGCGCGCCGCCCAGCTCACCTGGAACGCGACGGCAGGCATGATGGCCGCCGTCTACCGTTCGCTGCTCTGACTCCGATCCACAGCCCGACTTCCAGGCCCATGCGCGTCCTCCACTTCTACAAGACCTATTTCCCCGACTCCGTTGGCGGCGTCGAGCAGGTCATCCGCCAGATGTGCGTGAGCACCGGGCGCCTGGGCGTGACCAACCAGGTGCTGTCGCTGTCGCGCAGCCGCGACCTGGCGCCGTTCGACTACGAAGGCCACGCCGTGCACCGTGCGCCGCTCAACTTCGAGGTGGCGTCGAACGCCGTGTCGCTGCAGTCGATCGGCATGCTGGCGCGCATGGCGCGCGACGCCGACGTGGTGCATTACCACTTCCCCTGGCCCTTCATGGACCTGGCGCACTTCGTCGCGCGCATCGACAAGCCGACCGTGGTGACCTACCACTCCGACATCGTGCGCCAGAAGGCGCTGCTGCGCCTGTACCAGCCGCTGAAGCACCGCTTCCTCGCCAGCGTCGATTCCATCGTCGCCACGTCGCCGAACTACCTGGCGTCGTCGGCCGTGCTGGACCACTATCGCGACAAGACACGCGTGATCACCTTCGGCCTCGACAAGTCCAGCTATCCCGAGCCGGACCAGGCGCGCCTGGACGCCTGGCGCGCCCGCGTCGGCCCGAAGTTCTTCCTGTTCGTGGGCGTGCTGCGCTACTACAAGGGCCTGCACATCCTGCTCGAGGCGGCCAGGGGTCTCGACTATCCGATCGTGATCGTCGGCGCCGGGCCGATCGAGGGAGAGCTCAAGGAACAGGCCGCGCGCCTGGGCCTGTCCAACGTGATGTTCGTCGGGGCGATCGACGAACCGGACAAGGCGGCGCTGCTGACCCTGTGCTATGCCGTGGCTTTCCCGTCTCACCTGCGCTCGGAAGCCTTCGGCATCTCGCTGCTCGAAGGCGCGATGTACGGCAAGCCGATGATCTCGAGCGAGATCGGCACCGGCACCACCTACATCAACGTGCACGGCGAGACCGGCCTGGTGGTGCCGCCATCCGACCACGCGTCGTTGCGCGCGGCCATGCGCAAGCTGTGGGACGAGCCGGAGCTGGCCGCGACGATGGGGCAGCGCGCGGAAGAGCGCTACTGGCGGCTGTTCACGTCCGAGACGATGGCGGACGGCTACGTCAGGCTGTACCAGGAACTGGTGGCGCGCAGGTCGACCGTCGGGCTGACGGCTGCTGCACGGCTGGGTTGATACGGCGTGGTGCGCCCCGTTTTTGCCGGCATTGCGGCTGAAAACCGGGGTCAGAGCCCTTTGAAAAGCAACACCGGGCTCTGACCCCTATGCTGCGAGTTCCTCGACGGGCACGTCCTGCTCGGCCCAGCGCTGGCGGATGGCACGGATCGCCGGCAGCTGCGTGATGAACAGGTCGACCAGCGCCGGATCGAAATGCTGCCCTCTCTGCCGCTGCAGGAACTCGACCGCCTCCTCTTCCGTCCACGCCTTCTTGTACGGCCGCACCGACGTCAGCGCGTCGAACACGTCGGCGATCGCGCAGATGCGGCCCACCAGCGGGATGCGGTCGCCGGCCAGGCCGTTCGGGTAGCCGCTGCCGTCCCATTTCTCGTGGTGCGTCAGGGCGATCTGGCGCGCCAGCGCCAGCACGCCGCGTTCGTGCTCGCCGATGATCTCGGCGCCGATGGTGGCGTGGCTCTGCATGACCTTCCACTCGTCCGGATCGAGCGGCCCGGGCTTTTGCAGGATGCGGTCGGGGATGCCGATCTTGCCGACGTCGTGCATCGGCGCCGCGTGCAGCAGGTCGTCGGCCTCGGTTTCCGTCATGCCGGCCGCCAGGCCCAGGATGCGCGAGAAGTGGCTCATGCGGATCACGTGCAGGCCGGTCTCGTTGTCCTTGTACTCGGCCGCCAGGCCCAGGCGCTGGACGATCTCCAGGCGCGAGGCGCGCAGCTCTTCCATGCGCACCAGCGACAGGTGGGTGCGCACGCGCGCACGCACGATCGGCGGGCTGACCGGCTTGGTGATGTAGTCGACGGCGCCGGCCTCGAAGCCTTCCAGCTCGTCGTCGGTATCGGTCAGCGCGGTCACGAAGATCACCGGGATCGAGGCCAGCGACGGATCGGCCTTGAGGGCCGCGCACACTTCGTAGCCGCTCATCCCCGGCATCATGACGTCCAGCAGGATCAGGTTGGGGCGCTCCTCGCGCGCCAGCTCGAGCGCGCGCTGGCCGTCCTTGGCGAAGCGCAGGCGGTAATGGTCCTGCAAAATCTGGCGCAGCAGCTGCAGGTTGCTGGCCTCGTCGTCGACCGCGAGGATCAGCGGCAGGTGGACGTTGCTCATGGGGCGATCTCCTGTGTCATGTCGTCGATGGCGCAGAGCGTCGCGTCGAGCTGCTGCAAGGCCAGTTCAAAATCGAAATCGGAAAGCGCGGCGTGCACCTGGGCCACGCGGCTGGCCAGCGCATGGCCGCC
>DAMAFT010000203.1:0-7527 GCA_031995805.1 Massilia sp. | reverse complement strand
CACGTGCGCCGCGATGCGCTCGGTGTAGTGCGCCGGCAGCGCGCCGCCGCTGCCCAGCAGGCCCATGAAGGCCGGCGTCAGGCGCACGTAGCGCAGTTCCCCGGCCTGCAGCGCGGCCGCCAGTTCCTTGGCGCCGGTCGGCAGCTCGCGCGGCTCCGGCGCCAGCGCCTCGATCTCGCTGGCAGGGAAGGCCATCGACGTCGAGTTCTGGAAGCGCACGAAGTTCGCCAGCGCGCCCTCTTCCGGCACGCCGCGGCGGCGCAGCCACAGCTCGATCGTGCGCACGGCCTGGAAGTACTGGAAGCGGTAGGGCTGCGCGAACAGCCGCTCGATTACAGCAGGCTCAAATCGCCGCTTCGTGGCATGCATCGCAGCAGCTCTCCTCCGGTCTTGTTCGAAACGATCACGAGTTGCGTGAAGCTGTTGGCGTGCACGTACAGGCCCAGGAAGCGCTCGACGATGTGGGCGAAGGCGTCCACGCCGCTGCCGACGAACGCTTCCTCGTCGATCTCCAGGCGCACCTCGATGCCGCGCACCATGCAGGCGAACGGGTTCCCGTCCAGCCAGGCCGTGGCGGGCCGGTGCTCGACCGCGACGATGCCGCCGATCTGGCGCTGCGATGACGGCGAGCGCGGCAGGTCGTACAGTGCCAGCATCTCGCGGAAGGCGTCCACGCCGGCGCCCGACAGCGACAGGTGGTTCAGGGACAGGTGCGAGATCAGGCGCCAGTGCGCGCCGCGGCCGCGTTCGAAGCGGTACGAGGGCGTCGGCTTGCGCAGGAAGGTGATGGCGCGCACGCTCGAGCCGCCTTCCATGAACAGGTCGCCGCCGCGCACGCCGTAGGACAGCAGCGCCGGCAGGTCGCGGTTGGTGCAGGTCAGCTCGATGCTGAGCGTGTCGGTCTCGACCTCGGCCGGGTCGAAGTCGATGTCGACCAGCGAGATCCGGGTCTCGTGCCCTGGACTCTTCTCGGCCAGCGCGGGGTCGCGCCGGGCGATCCAGTAATGCCCGTTCCGGTCGGGAGCCTGGCCGTGGCGCAGCGCATAGAAGGGGCGGAACTCGACGATCGATTCGCCCTGCGGCGTCTGGCGCACCAGGCGCACGGTGTCGATCGACTGCACCTCGAAGGCATAGGCGCGGCGCGCGTCGGCCAGCACCGGATAGCTGTCCGTGGTGTGGGTCAGGCGGATCGGCTCGCCGCGCTGGCGGAACAGGTTCACCACCGGCGTGCAGCCCAGCAGCATATTGGTCGCCGACAGGGTGCCGAGCATGCGCGCCGTGTTCGAATCGCTGCGCAGGCCGCCCAGGGCCAGGTGCAGCGTGATGGTGCGCGCGCCGGCAGGCAGCGCGGCGGTCAGTGCGGCCAGGTCGAGGTCGACGAAGTTGAACTTCTCGGGAAAGCAGAAGTATTCGGTGAGCAGGCGGTAGGCGGTGTGCGAGCGCGCGGGAAAGTCGATCAGCGACTCCTCCTCGGCGAAGCCGGCCGGCTGCAGCGGGATCGCCGCCAGCGGCATCCAGCGCCCGCTGCCGTCCGCCTCGGCGTAGGCAGCCACGGCGCGCATGAACAGCGCGTCGCGCAGCGCGGCGCAGAACGAGGGTTCGCCGTCGAGGAACACGCGCAGCCTGGGCAGCTTGAGCTGGGCGATGGTCGCCTGGGCCGCGGTGGTCGACAGGGTGATCGAGATCGACGACGTCGCCTGCGGCGGCGGCCGCACCGCGTCGGGCGCGTCGAGGATGGCGTCGAAGCGCGCTTGCGCCAGCGCCAGCGGCGCCACCGTCACCGGGTACGCGGTGCGGAAGGTGCACGGCGCGCCGCGCACGGGACGCGTGGCGAGCTGGGTGCCGCGCGGGATCTCGGCCGCCGCCGTCATCTGGGCGGCGGCGCCGGCCACGTCCATGCGCGCGATCGAGCACGAGGGGAACGGGCGCAGGTAGTGCGGGTAAAGCACCTCGAACAGCGCCTCGGTGAATTCGGGATAGTCGTCGTCGAGGCGCTTGGCGATGCGCGAGTTCAGCAGCGCGAACGACTCGATCATGCGCTCGATGTGCGGGTCTTCGCAGACCTCGCCGCCGATCAGCAGCTTGCCGGCGATCTTCGGGTAACGCTCGGAAAATTCGCGCGCGTAGCGCCGCAGGAATCCGAGCTCCTGCTCGTAGTACGGTAATAACTGGTCCAACTCATGCTCCCGGCGACGCCGCACGGCGCGCCTTGCTGATCGTGTAGTGCAGGCTGGACGGCTGCAGGACGGCGTCGAAGTTGACCGGCTCGTGGGCGGCGCTGACGACCATCAGCGCCGTGATCGCGAAGTTCAGCCGGTTGACGGCGTCCTCGCGCAGTTCCAGCCTGGCCTGGACGTTGCGCAGCCGCGGCTCGTGGCGCGCGATGGTCTGTTCCAGGCTGCGGCAGATGAAGGCGCGGTCGTCGGTGCTGGACAGCGACAGCCCGGCGAAGTCGCGCAGGCCGTAGGCGGCGATCGAGCGCGCGCACTCCGGAAAGCGCTTCAGGCTCTCTTCCGGCAGCACGGCGCGCGTGTTCAGCAGCGCTTCCAGGTCGCGCGCCACCGCGTCCTTCATTTCCTCCAGCGAGACGCGCGGCACGGTGCCGCCGGCCTGGCCATGTGCCTGGCCCGGGCGGTCCATCAGCCGGTCGAACAGGCCCGGCGTGAAGGCGATGTGCGGCATCGTGCGCTCCCGCTATCCTGAAACGCGGATCAGGCCGCGATCTTGTTGGAAGCCAGGTCCCAGCCGCCCGAGGTGTTGCCGCCCGAGCCGCCGCCGACCTTCTGCTGGGTGTACTTCCACTTGACCTTGGAGTACTTCAGCGCCACGTCCTCGGTCAGGATGTTGCCCGGCTCGACCGACGGCGAGACGCTGCTGATCAGGACGTTCTCCAGCTCGATCTCGAAGTACTTGACGCGGTCGCCCTGGCCGTCGGCGCGCAGGAACTCGAACTTTGCCTTCGGGATCGTCTTGCCGGACGAGCAGGTCTGCAGCAGGATCGGGGTGGCCAGGTCGGCCAGCTTGGACACGACGATGTCCTTGTGCTCGGTACGCTCGGCGGTATGGCCGCCGCCGGTCGACGCGGTGGCCGACTTCGGCTGCAGGACTTCCCACTGGACGCCCTTGACCTCGATCCAGTCCTTGTGGGCGGTATCGGCCGATTCGCCTTTGATGCCGTCGATTTGCAGGTAGACGTCGATTGCCATGTTGATTGCTTCCTTTTAGTGAGGTTGTACTACGGGAGACACGTCATGTGTCGATCAGGTTTTGGTCGATGCCGGGAGCTCCGCGACCAGACGGAGGGAAACGGACAGCTCGTCGAGCTGGAAGTGCGGACGCAGGAACGACACCGCGCGGTACACGCCGGGACGGCCCGGCACTTCCGACACCTGCACGTTCGCCTCGCGCAGCGGGAACTGGGCCTTCTGCTCCTGCGTCGCGTTATCGTCCAGCAGCACGTACTGGGTCAGCCAGCGGTTCAGGAAGTCCTCGACGTTGGAGGCGGCGGCGAAGCTGCCGATCTTGTCGCGCATCATGGCCTTCATGTAGTGGGCGATGCGCGAGACGGCGAAGATGTACTGCAGCTGGGCCGACAGCACGGCGTTCGCGTTGGCGGCGTCGGTGTTGTACTTGCGCGCCTTCTGCGCCGACTGGGCGCCGAAGAAGGCCGCGTAGTCCGTGTTCTTGCAGTGCACCAGCGAGATGAAGCCGAGGTCCGACAATTCCTTCTCGCGGCGGTCGGTGATGGCGATCTCGGTGGGGCACTTCAGCGCCACCTCGCCCTCGTCGGTCTTGAAGGTGTGCGTGGGCAGGTCTTCGACCAGGCCGCCGCCCTCGACGCCGCGGATCGCCGCGCACCAGCCGTAGTCCTCGAAGGCGGAGGTCAGCTTGGTGCCGAACGCATACGCGGCGTTGCACCACAGGTATTTGTGGTGGTCGGTGCCGTCCACGTCCTCGACGAAGTTGAAGCCCTCGGTGGCGGTGCCGTCGACCGGGTTGTACGGCAGGCGGCCCAGGAAGCGCGGCAGGGTCAGGCCGACGTAGCGCGCGTCCTCGGATTCGCGGAACGACTTCCACTTCGCGTATTCGACGGTGTCGAACACCTTCGACAGGTCGCGCGGCTTGCCCAGGTCGGCGTAGGTCTCCAGGCCGAACAGCTCGGGCGAGGCGGAACTGATGAACGGCGCGTGCGCGGCCGCCGCCACGTGCGACATCTGCTCGATGAAGTACATGTCTTCCGGCTGGCGCGTGATCTCGAAGTCGCCCAGCAGCGCCCCGAACGGTGCACCGCCGAAGGTGCCGAATTCCTCTTCGTAGACCTTGCGGAACATGGTGCTCTGGTCGAACTCGATGGCGCTCTGGAAGTCCTTCACCAGCTCGCGCTTGGTCGCGTTGAACATCTTGATCTTCAGGTTCGGGCTGGTGGCCGTGTTGCGCACCAGGTAGTTCAGGCCGGTCCAGCTGCTTTCCAGCTTCTGGAACTCGGGCGCGTGCATCACGGCCGACAACTGCTGCGAGATCAGGCGGTCCAGCTCCGCCACGCGCGCGTCGATGGTGGCGGACAGGTTGTCGGAGACGACCACCGTGCCCTCCATGACCTGGTTGACCAGTTCGGCGATCAGGTCCCTGGCGCGGGCGTGCTCGGCGCCGGACTTGGCGACGCGGCTCTCGTCGACGATGCGGTCGAGCAGGTCGGCACCGGGGGCGGCGGAAGCGGGAGTGTCGGCGGCGGATGCCGTGGTGTCGGCCGCGAGGGCGGCATTCGATTGCGCGGACATGGTCATTCTTTCGTGGTGTTCTGGCCGAGCGCGGCCATTTTCTCGGTGCTGTTCAACACGTCGTTGAGCAGGTCCTCCAGCTTGTCGTTGCCGGCCAGCTTGTTGCGCAGGTCGGCCAGCTTGGTACGCGCTTCCAGCAGCTTCTTCAGCGGCTCGACCTGCTGGACGACGGCTTCCGGACGGAAGTCTTCCATCGACGCGAATTTCAGGTCGACGCCGAACTGGCCGCCCTCGTCCGACAGCTCGTTCTTCACGCGGAAGGCCGCGCGCGGCTCGATGCCCTTCATGACTTCGTCGAAGTTGTCGCGGTCGATACCGACGAAGCTGCGCTCCTTCATGCGCTTCTGGGGCACCTCGGAATTGCCGCCGAAATCGCCGACCACGCCGACGACCATCGGCAGTTCCTTGTTCTCGATGGCGTCGCCGATCTCGACGTCGTAGGTCATCTGCACGCGCGGCGGACGGATCTTCTGCAGTTTTTTCTGCACACTCGAATTTCTGGACATGGGACTCCCCTATCTCTGGATGAACTGGTCTGTTACTTGAGGGCGCCGAACGGATCGGCGCCCGAACCGCCGTCGGCCGCTTTCGCCTTGCCCTTCTTGCCCTTGGCGACGACGCCCTTGGCGGGCGCCGGGGCCGGCGCCGGCGGCGGCGGCACCAGCACCTGCTCGCCCAGGCTCTCGCGCAGCAGCTTGGCCAGGTCCTGGGACTCGGTACGGATCGAGCCGGACAGGTTGTTCTGGCGGCTCAGATCGGCCAGCGCGCGCGTCGACAGGCGCAGGCCGCTGATGGCGATGATGCTGTTGGCCAGGCGGTCGTTGGGGTCGCGCACCAGCACTTCCTGGGCATTCAGGATCGCTTCGCCGTACTGGCCGGCGTCGTAGCGGGCCTGGGCGATATTCGTCCAGGGCGTCTTGTCGGCCGGGTAGGCGGCCGCCGCTTCCTTCCACAACGTGACCGCCTGCTCCTTCTGGCCCGCGCCGCTGGCCTGGCCGGCCTTGGCCAGCAGCTCTTCCATCGACGGCCTGGCCGGCGCCTCGGCGACCTTGGGTTGCGGCGTGCTGCACGCGCTCAGGGTGATGGCGCACGCAACGGCGCCGATGAAACGCCCCAGGCGGGGGAATGGAATTGCAGCGGTCATGCTTTCCTCGCAACTGTTAAATTTTGATGACAACGTACCAACTTTGTAAAACCCGATTCATATTATCAAAATTGTTTTATTGACGATGCACAATAAATATCGAATCGTGCGCGCGTGTCCCACCATGCATAAAACTCACCGATTCCCACCAATCCGGGCGCTACGCGAAGGAGCGCCAGTACCTGATACCCGTCATCCTGAAAATCACGAATTATCACAGGGTAAGTTTGTGTCACGAATCGCGCGCAGGGTATTCAAAAGAAATGTTACTGTTCAGCCATTTTCAATATCGGCAGCGGGGAGTTGCATGGCATGAGCGGCAAGATCTTGTGGGGCGAAGGGCTGTTCCTGCGGCCCCAGCATTTCCAGCAGCAGGACCACTACCACGAGGAGCGCCTGCACCGTACGGCAGGGCTGTTGCACCCCTACGCCTGGGGCGTGGGCGCGCTGCAGGTCGACCGCGACGCGCTCGCCAACGACGCGCTGCGCCTGCTCGAACTGTCGCTGCGCTTCCAGGACGGCGAACTGGTGTCGGCGCCCGGCGCCGACGAGTTGCCGGAGACGGTGGACCTGAGCCAGTTGCCGCAATCGGTGCAGGTGGTGACCTTCCACGCCGCCCTGCCCGGCTTCAAGTCGTTCGGCGGCAACTTCGCCGGCGCCGGCGCCGGTGGCGACACCGGCAACGCCGTGCGCTTCCGCCAGGCCAACCGCGACACGCCCGACCTGTACACCCAGGCCGCCAGCGCCCAGCTGTCCTACCTGCGCAAGACGGTGCGGCTGGTGGCGGACACGGAGCCGCTCGACTCCTACGTCCACTTCCCGCTGGTGCGCCTGCGCCGCGCGGCCACCGGCGGTTTCGAACTGGATGCCGGCTTCGTGCCGCCCAGCCTGACGATCCGGAGCGCGCCGCAGCTGTTCCTGCAGCTGCGCCGCCTGCTCGACGCGCTGCAGGCCAAAGTCAGCGCCCTGTACGGCCACCACCGCGAGCCGAGCCGGCACGTGATCGAATTCCGTTCGGGCGACATGTCCACCTTCTGGCTGCTACACACGGCCAGTACCGCCTGCGCCACGCTGTCGCATTACTTCCACCATCCGGCCCTGCACCCGGAGCGGCTGTACGAGCAGTTGCTGGCGCTGGCGGGCAGCCTGATGACGTTCTCCAAAAGCTGGACGCTGGCCGACCTGCCGCCCTACCAGCACGCCGACCCCGGCCCGGCCTTCGCCACGCTGCACCAGGTCATCCGCGAGCTGCTCGACACGGTGATCTCGGCGAAATACTTCGCCATCGCCCTGCGCGAGGTGAAGCCCTCGTACTGGCACGGCATGCTCGATTCGCAGAAGATCGACGACAAGACCGCCTTCTACCTGGCCGTCTCCAGCGCCATGCCGGCCGCCGAGCTGCTCGACGCGGTGCCGCTGCGCTTCAAGGTCGGCGCGCCGGACGACGTCGAGAAGTTCGTGCTGTCGGCGCTGCCGGGCGTGCGGCTGCAGTACGCGCCGCAACTGCCGGCGGCGGTGCCGGTGCGTCCCGAGACCTGCTACTTCGTGCTGGAGGCGAAAGGGCCGATGTACGAGCGCATGCTCAAGGCCCAATCGATCTCGATC
>DAMAFT010000202.1:0-7546 GCA_031995805.1 Massilia sp. | reverse complement strand
GTCCGGTCGTGGTGCTGCCGGCCGGCAGCGACTGGACCGAATGCCGCAACAGCGCCGGCCGCTCGAACGCGATCGAGCGCCTGAACCGCCTGCGCGAACTCTACTATGGCGAACCGGCGGCACTGGGCAGCGGCAAGCTGGCGCTCACGCGCCTGTCGATGAGCCCGCGCTTTCGCAGCTATGCCGAGAATGCCCACTGGTCGGTCGGCAAGGTGCTGTACGCGGCCGTCAACCTCCCGGCCAACAACAACCACTACCTCACCGAGGCGGGCCGCAACAGCGAGTACGAGGACCGGCTCGTCGCCAATCGCTTCTGGCTGAACCGCCTGTTCACGATCGCCCGGCGCGACAAGCTCGAGGCGCTGGTGCTGTTTTCCGAAGGCGACCTGAAGGCGTTGTCGCAACCTACCGGCCTGCAGGCGCTGCTGCGCCGCGCGCTGCCCGAGAACGACGGTTTCGCCGAGACGCGCCGCCAGGTGCTGGCGCTGGCGCAGAAATTCCACGGCAAGGTGCTGCTGGTCGACAGCGGGCGGCTGGGCAAGGGCGCCAGGCCGGCGATCGAATGGCGCGGCAACGTGGGACATCTGTCGACCGGGGCACGGGCCGTCGACGTGGAAGTGGATCCGGCGGCGAAGGCGCTGTTCCGGGTGGAAGGGTCGAGCGGGCGGGAAGGCGACCATCCGAAGGCGGATGGGCTGAAGACCGGACAATGATGAAACGTCCGGTGCGCTCGGGGAGCGCACCCTACGACGGATCGCCGGGGTTACTGCAGCGGCTGGCTACGGAAATGGTCGCCCGCCTCGTTGTCCTCGATTTCCGGATGGTCGTCGCCGTGGTGGTGGCCATGGGCGCCGTGCACATGGCCGTGGGCGATCTCTTCGTCGGTGGCGGCGCGCACGTCGATCACCGACAGCTCGAAGCGCAGGGCCATGCCGGCCAGCGGATGGTTGCCGTCCAGGACGACCTTGTCGTCGGCGACGTCGGTCACGGTGAAGATCACCGGCTCGTCCTCGTCGCCCTCGGCCACGCCCTCGAACTGCATGCCGACTTCGATCGGCTCCGGCAGGCGCTTGCGGTCCTCGACCTTGACCAGGTTCGAATCGTAGTCGCCAAAGGCATCGTCCGGCTCGATCTGGAGGGTCGACGCGTAGCCGACTTCCTTGCCGTCCAGCTCTTCTTCGATCTTGGGCAGCGTGTTCTCGTAGCCGCCGTGCAGGTAAACCATCGGCTGGGCGCCGTCTTCGATCAGGTTGTTCTGGGCGTCGGACAACTTGTAGTTCACCGACACAACCGTGTTCTTGGCAATCTTCATTGCGCTTCCTTTCAAGGGTAAGGTCGTGATTATAACCCCAGCGCCGATATTCCTTGCCGCGCGCATGGGTATAATGACCGCATGCAAAAACTACCGCTCCTCGGGAATATTACCCCCGCCCAGTTCCTGCGCGATTACTGGCACAAGAAACCCCTGCTGATCCGCCAGGCCATCCCCAATTTCAAGCCGCTGCTCAAGTTCGACAAGCTGGCCGAGCTGGCCCGCCTGAACCACGTCGAGTCGCGCCTGATCACCCTGGTCGACGGCACCTGGGACATGCAGCACGGCCCCCTCGCGGACCTGCCGCCGCGTACGCAGCGCGAATGGACCATGCTGGTGCAAGGCGTCAACCTGCACGAGCCCAAGGCCGACGCATTGCTGCGCCAGTTCCGCTTCGCCCCGGATGCGCGCCTGGACGACCTGATGGTCAGCTATGCCACCGACGGCGGCGGCGTCGGCCCGCACTACGATTCCTACGACGTGTTCCTGCTGCAGGCGCACGGCAAGCGCCGCTGGCGCATCGGCGCGCAGCAAGACCTGGCGCTGGTCGAGGGCCTGCCGCTGAAGATCCTGGCCAACTTCCAGCCGGAACAGGAATTCGTGCTGGAGCCGGGCGACATGCTCTACCTGCCGCCGCACTATGCCCACGACGGCATCGCCGAGGGCGAGTGCATGACTTATTCGATCGGTTTCCGCTCCCCTTCGTTCCAGGAACTGGGTGAAGCCTTCCTGCAATTCATGGCCGACTCGATCGACCTGCCGGGCCGCTATGCCGACCCGCAATTGACCCCGTCAAAGAACCCAGCCGAGATCCCGCGCGACATGCTGGCGACCGTCACCGAGGAACTCAACAAGGTGCGCTGGGACGAGGAAGACGTGACGATCTTCCTGGGCGAATACCTGTCCGAGCCGAAGCACAATGTGTTCTTCACGCCGGTGGCCAAGCCATTGACGGTGGGCCGCTTCATGGAGCAGGCCGCCAGGCGCGGACTGGCGCTGTCGGCCAAGACCCTGATGCTGTACCGCGGCAAGCACGTGTTCATCAACGGCGAATCCTTCGCCCTCGGCCGCGCCGACAAGGCGGTGCTGGACGTGCTGGCCAACCAGCGCAGCCTGGACGGGGCCATGCTCGACCAGGCGTCCGACGACGTGCTGGAAGCGCTGTACACCTGGTACCAGGACGGCTGGCTGGAACTGGGCTGAACGTCGGCGCAGACGACATGGCCGCGCCCGCGATCCAGCGCTTCGACACCCGCGCCGCGTTCCAGGAACAGCTGGGCGCGGCGCTCGGGCGGGCCCGCGCCACGCTCGACCTGTTCGATCCGGACCTGACCGCATTCACGCTCGGCGCGCCCGCCACCGATGCGCTGTTTCGTCAATTCCTGCACGGCGGCGGCCGCCTGCGCCTGGCGATGCACACGGCCGCGCCACTGGAACGGACGGCGCCGCGCTTCGTGCGCCTGCTGCGCGACTACGAGCACGCCGTCGCATGCCGGCTGACGCCGCGCGCGCTGCGCGACCTCACCGACTCCTTTTGTATTGCCGACGATGTGCACATCGTGCGCCGCTTCCACAGCGATCATTGGCGGGGCGCAGCGGCATTTG
Organism: Massilia sp.; assembly: GCA_031995805.1. GTDB lineage: Bacteria > Pseudomonadota > Gammaproteobacteria > Burkholderiales > Burkholderiaceae_D > Telluria. The sequence goes on along the minus strand of DAMAFT010000202.1, from coordinate 4,629 downwards.
ATGCACCACAAGAAACTGAAGTTTCGCGCGAGCGATTTTTGGCGATCTGGCAGGAATCCCTGCCCGGCCCGCAAGCCTCCGTAACGGGGCTGTGAGCATGCTTTTTTTGCCGTTTTTCCTATGAAAAATGTCCCTGCGACAAGCAGTCACATCTTGTAACATTATGAACATTATCGGGCTAGGCAATAGTTACAGCTTGACACGAGTTTTCTATTGCGATTCAGTAAATTTGGCTATAATATCGGGCTAGGAAGGTTCCCGTTGTCTGTAGGCACTTTTTCCAAAGTATTGAAGCTACGAGAATTCCTGACGAGCGATAATTACCGGTAATTATTCATCGCACCACCTTTTTGAATATTAAGGAAAAAACCATGAAAAAATCTCTGCTGATCGTTTCCCTGCTGGCCGTCGCCCTGGCTGCTTGCTCGAAGAAAGAAGAAGCCGCTCCGGCCGCTCCGGCCGCTGAAACCGTTGCTCCGGCTGCTCCGGCTGCCGACGCAACCGCTCCGGTCGCTGCTCCGGCCGCCGACGCAACCGCACCGGCTGCTCCGGCCGCTGCTGACGCTGCCGCTACCGCCGCTTCGGCTGCCGCTTCGGCTGCTTCGGCTGCTGCTGACGCCGCTTCGGCTGCTGCTGCTCCGGCAACCAAGTAATTCGACCCCGGTCGAAAAGGAAACCGGCCTTCGGGCCGGTTTTTTTTCGCCCATACGGGTCGAATTGCGTAGGGCGGGCACGCGTGCCCACCACGACATCGCCACCAGCGCATAAAAAAACCGGCCACGCAGGCCGGTCTTTTCGTTGGCGACGGTCGCTTATTTCAGCTCGTCCACCAGCAGCTTCAGGATCTTCCCGCCGGTCGCCGTGGTTTCCGGCTTGCCGTCGTTGGTCTGCACGGTCACGTCGCTGGTGGTCGCGCCCGGCACGGCCGAGACCAGCACGCGGTACTTCTGCGCTTCCTTGTTCTTGTCCTCGTTGCCGAACAGCTTGCTGAAGAAACCTTCCTTCTTGACGGCGTCCGGATCGACGTAGCGCACGAAGTAGATGCCCTGCACGCGGTCGCGGTCTTCCACGGTGAAGCCGACGCGGTCCAGCGCCAGGCCGACACGACGCCAGGCGCGGTCGAAGCCTTCGTCGACGACGACCTTGCCGCCGTCCAGCTTGGCGTGCTGGGCTTCCATCGGCGCATTGGCGACGAAGGCGGTGGCTTCCTTGACCTTGGTGCCGGTGATGCGCGCCATCAGGCGGCTCAGGAACTCGGCTTCCAGCTCCGGATCGTTCGGGCGCGTGGTCCAGGTCGCGACTTCCTTCTGCGGGCCGGTCAGCACCTCTTCGGCGCCGCGGTGGCTGATGTAGATCTCGGTCGAACCGTCGGCACGCCGCTCCAGGCGCGTGCGGAACTTGTCGCGCTCGCCGGTCGAATAGGCCGAGTCGAACACGCGGCCGATCGTGCGGCGGATGAAGTCCTGCGGAATCTTGGCGCGGTTCTCGGCCCAGTTGGTTTCCATAATGCCGGTCTGCGGCGACTCGGTCTCGACGGTGAAGCCGGAGTCGGCCCAGAACGCCTGCAGTTGCGGCCACAGCTGTTCCGGGGTCTGCTTGACCACCAGCCAGCGCTGGTTGCCCTGGCGTTCGATGCGCACGTTGTCGGTCGAGGCCTGGCCGATCTGGTCGCCGGCCGGCGCGACGGCGCCCGGCTGCTGCACGGTGTGCTGCTGCTGGAAGCCGGACGCGGTGGCGACGCCGCGGCCATCCGGCACGGCGTAGCGGTTGTCCTTCTGGAGCTGGGTCAGGTCCGGCGGGATGTCCAGCGGCGCCGCCTTCTTGGCGGCCTTGTAATCCACCTTGTCCGATTCGAACACCGTCGTGCACGCGGCCAGGCTCAGCGCCAGTGCGGTCAGCGCCACGGTGCGGGTCGCGCTGGAAGTCATCATCTTGCGATTCGTCATAGTTAAAGCTGGTAAGGCAGATCCAGGGGTCCGGAGACCGTTCATCAAAGGACGCCGGATTCGCGCAATGCTGCGCGAACGGTGTCATGGTATTGCGCGGACAGCGGCGCCAGCGGCAGGCGCAGGCCGGCCGGTATCTTGCCCATCTCGGCCAGCGCCCATTTCACCGGCACCGGATTCGGTTCCACGAACAGCCTGGCGTGCAGCGACAGCACGCGGTTGTTGATCTCGACGGCGCGGGCGATCTGGCCCGCCATCGCCGCTTCGCACAGCTCGTGCATCGCGCGCGGCGCCACGTTGGCAGTGACCGAGATATTGCCGGCGCCACCGCAGAACATCAGCGCCATCGCGGTCGGATCGTCGCCCGAGTAGACCGCGAACGACTTGTTCGCGCCCGCGAACGAGCGGTCGACGTCGCGCAGCAGCTCGATGCCGCGGCCGAGGTTGCCGGTCGCGTCCTTGATGCCGACGATGTTGTCGATCGGCGCCAGGCGCAGCACGGTCTCGTTGCTCATGTCGGCCACGGTACGGCCCGGCACGTTGTACAGGATCACCGGCAGGTCGACCGCTTCGGCGATCGCCTTGAAGTGGCGGTACATGCCTTCCTGAGTAGGACGGTTGTAGTACGGCACGACCTGCAGCGTGGCGTCGGCGCCGACATCCTTCGCATGGCGGGTCAGCGCGATCGCTTCGGCGGTGGAATTGCCACCGGTACCGGCGATGACGGGAATGCGTCCGGCAACATGCTCGACGGCCAGCTTGACCAGTTCGCAGTGTTCCTCCGGGCTGACGGTGGCCGATTCGCCGGTGGTGCCGACGATGACGATGGCGTCCGTGCCTTCCGCGACGTGCCAGTCGAGCAGCTTGCGCAGGGAATCCCTGTCCAGACTGCCGTCCTCGAACATCGGAGTGACGATTGCTACTATGCTGCCCTTAATCATAATCAGTTGGTCGTGCCGTTGATAAATAAAAATCCGATTGTAATGGATAGCCCGCGGTTATGGTTCATTCCCGCCCAGATAAATGGTCGAGCTGCGAGTCCAGCTGCATCCGCGCCGGATCGAACGCGGGACCGACGGCGCACACGCGCTGCACGCGCGCCAGGCGCGGCTGCCGCACCACGCCCTCCTCGAAGCCGGCCACGCGCAGGCCGCCCCGCCCCGCCAGGCCGAGCAGTTCGCCGGGCATGAGCAGGAAGTCGGGATTCGACGGCTTGCCGTAGGCTTCGTTGCCGCGCGCGAAGGTTTCGTAGATCAGGACGCCGTCCGGCGCCAGCGATGCCGCGAGCGCCCCGAACAGCGGGCGATGCAGGTAGTTCGTGACGACGATGCCGGCCAGGCTGCGCGGCGCGAACGGCCACGGATTGCCGGGCGCCTCGACGTCGTACTCGATGGTCTCGATGCCTTCGCCCCGCGCCGCCAGCAGCGCCTGCGGGTCGCGGTCGAGCGCGATGACGGTGTGCCCGAACGACGCCAGCAGGCGCGCGTGGCGCCCGCTGCCGCAGGCCAGGTCGAGCACCTCGCCCTGCGGAATCAAGGGCGCCCAGCGGCGCACCCAGGCGGATGCGTCATCGAATCGGGTATCCATGGATGCGTTCCTTGCGCTCTCGGTCCGGACAGGTGGTGGCCTCAGCCGCCCACCAGCATCAGCAGCGGCGTGATCAATATCCGCAGCCCGACGCCGGCAACCGACTCGACGGCATACAGCCAGTAGCCGACGACCTTCAGCAGGATCAGCGCCAGCAGGATCAGGAAACCGTACGGTTCCAGGCGCGCGAACTGGTAGGCGGCCTTGTGCGGCAATACGCTGAACAGGATGCGGCCGCCGTCCATCGACGGGATCGGCAGCAGGTTGAACGCCATCAGCCACAGGTTGGTTTTGACACCGGCGGAAGCGACGAGGTTCGGAAATTCTTCCTGGACGTTGAAGATGTGCAGCAGGATCGCCAGCACCATCCACATGAAGGCCATCAGGAAATTGGCGCCCGGACCGGCCAGCGCGACGAAGGCCATGTCGCGCTTCGGATGCTTCATCTGGCCGTAGTTCAGCGGCAGCGGCTTGGCGTAGCCGAACACGAAGCCGCTCATCAGGTACATGACGGCGGGAATGACGACGGTGCCGATGGGATCGATGTGGGCCAGCGGATTCAGCGTGGTCCGGCCGGCGGCGTGGGCGGTGTTGTCTCCGAAACGCTTGGCGACGAATGCCTGGGCGGCATCGTGCATCGTGATCGCAAAGAGGACGGGAAGTGCGTAGACCGCTAGGTTGCGTATGAGTTCATCCATTCCGCGATTCTATCAGAGGGTGCGCCCCGGGCGGCCGCAAGTGGTAAGTAAAAGCAACTAAAGGAAAGGATGGCGCGAGGGCGGCACGGCTACAGGCCGAACACGGACGGATCGCCCCGTCCCTCGCGCAACAGTACCGGTTCCGGCCCGGTCAGGTCGACGATGGTGGTCGGCTCCAGCGTGCCGGCGCCGCCGTCGATCACCAGTTCGATCTGCTTGCCGAGGCGGTCGCACACTTCCTCGGGATCGGACAGCACGTGCTCGTCGTCGGGCAACTGCAGCGTGGTGCCGATCAACGGCGCACCGAGCGCGTCGAGCAGCGCCAGCAGGATGGGGTTCTCGGGCACGCGGATGCCGATCGTCTTGCGCGACGGGTGCGACAGGCGGCGCGGCAGCTC
>DAMAFT010000201.1:0-7547 GCA_031995805.1 Massilia sp. | reverse complement strand
CCGCGCGGCGGCGGCCGGCCCGTGCAGGCGGGGGATGGCCGTTACCGGCCGGGGCACGCGGCATGGGCGTGCCGCAGGAAAGGAGGTCGTTCAGTCGCGCGCGGCAGCGGCGAACCCGCGGTTATCCTTGCGATCGGCCGGCGCGACGATGCTGGCGACGTGGGCGAGGAAGTCGTCGAGTTCCTGCCACAACGCCAATCGCTCGATCTCGTGCGAATGCGCCCACAGGTGGAATGCGCCGTCGTGCTGGCACGCATGGTCGAACAACAGGTAGATGCGGTCGAGCCAATGCGCCGTGCTCAACGCGAGCACCAGCGCAGCCTTCCGGCTGTTCCAATTCCCGAATTGCAGAAAATTGCGCAGATAAACGCCGCGCGCATGCGGATAGAACTGGATCGTTGTCGGCATCTCGAAAGGAGAATTGCCACGATCGAACCGCAGGTTCACCGTGGTCCGCGCATACAGGAATCCGGCGCGGCGCACCAGGGCGAGGTGGCGGTACGTGAATTTCCCGCCGGGGTAGCAAAAGCCGGCGACCGGATGGCCGAGGACTGCCTCGAGCGAATGCTTGCCGGATTCGATCTGGTGCGCGGCCTCCGCCATGCAGACGGTGTTCAGGTAGCGATGGTCGAAGGTGTGCGAGCCGATCTCGAAGGCCTGGCCGACCGTGCGTATCTCCGCGGCCGACAGCACGGGAAGCCCTTCGCAATTCTTCAGCGGCACATAGAACGTCGCGTGCAGGCCGTGTTTCGCCAGGAGGTCCGCCATCTTCAGGTCGGCCGGATGACCGTCGTCGACGGAATACGTGAATACCGGTGCCATGTCGTTCCTTGTTGCCGTGATGCGGTACGCCGGCGCCGTCGCGCTAGCGTCCGCGGTACATCCTTGCCGCATGCCGGCACGCGGACACGATGCCGTCCGATGCGTTCGCGAACGTGAACCCCTGGATGACCGCAAGGCTCCGGCGCGAAAAGGCGGCGTACGTGCCGGTCTCGGTGAGCAGCAGCGCCGCCCGCTCGGCCCAGGCGGCGACGTCGAGGTCGCATACGAATCCATTCTGCCCGTCCAGCACGAGCTCGCCGGCAACGCCGGCATGGGGCGAAACGAGGACCGGCAGTCCTGCCGCGCACGCTTCGTTCGCCACCACGCCCCACGGGTCCCAGCACGTCGGGAACAGGAAGAGGCGCGCCGAACGGTACAGGGCAGGGAGGTCGTCCTGCCGCGCGAATCCGTGGAAGCGTGCGTCGACGGTAGCGCCGTGCAACGCGGCCTGCTGCCTGACCTGCCGCTCCGCGCTGCCGCTGCCGACGAACAGGATCCTGGTCCTGCGCCGCAACCGCGCCGCCGTGGCGACGGCGACGTCCAGGGCGAACAGCGGGTTCTTGACCGCTTCGATCCGCCCGCAGAAGATGAAGTCGAACTCCGGTTCGGGGCCGGACGGGGGCGCCGCGAACCTGCCGTTTTCCACGCACAGGCAAGCCCGGAAGCAATGCGCCGAAGCGATACCGTAGCTCGCAAACAGTCGCTTGCCGCCCGTGCTGGCCCAGACGAATGCCGCGGACCGGGCGAACACCAGGCGTCGCACCACCTGGTGCAAGCGCGACAGGACTTTTTCCGAGTCATACGTGCCGTCGGTCATGACGACATGCGGTATCCGCTGCATCCACGCGTACGCGAACGCATACAGGTGGGTCGGGTTGAAGCCGGAAGTGATGACCACGTCCGGCGCCAGGCGCCGCAGCGCGGCGACGACGTCGGGATTGTTGTGGATGAAGCGGTCGCGCACCCGGAGCATGCGTTCCCGCAGGTAGGTGCAGCGGAACTCGATCGCCGGCAGGTCCCAGTCGCGGTTCGGTTCGCGCCGGCAGCAGAAGATCACGTGCAGCTGCACGTCCGGCAGCGCCGCCAGCCGGTTCAGTGCCGGGATGCGATACGGCACCGGTCCGTTCGTGACGAGGGCGATGATCATGTGTCCGGCATCCCGGTCGATTCGCGCGGCGGCCGTGCCGATGCCGCCCGTGCGCGCCGCGCGCCGGCGAGCAGCTTGATGTAAGGCCAGGCCCAGTGCAGGGGCCAGAACACACCCGCGTGGCGCCGGCAGAGGGTCAGCCAGGCCCGCCAGGGCAGGCCCTTGGGCGCCATGATCTTGCGCCAGCGCCGTGCCAGCGGCAGGTCGGGGTCGAGGTAGCTGCCGGCGATCGCGTGGTCGTTGACGCAGCGCCCGGCGAACCCCGGCATGACCAGCATCGGGACGCCGGCGCGCAGTGCGCGCAGGCCGTAGTCCGTGTCGCCCATGGCATGCGCGAAACCGGCATCGAGGTTCCCCAGCACGGCGGCGGCGCGGCGCGATACCAGCACGCAGTTGCCGTTGAACGTATCGCAGCGCTGGGCCGCGGCGGCCGGCACGACCAGGCGCAGGGCCAGCGGCCGCAGGCGCCGCGTCCGCACCTCGCCGCCGTAGGTCGTCACGCCGCCGTCGTCGCGCGTCGATCCGACCACGATGGCGGCGGTTCCGGTTCCGGTTCCGTGCCGGGCGGGCGGGTGGGTGTCCAGCATGCGGCGCACGGTATCCGGGTACAGGCAGGTGTCGTCGTTCAGCCAGAGGTAGAAGTCGTAGTCGCCCGCAAAGGCCCGCTCGAGGGCGCGCCGCATGCCGCCGTTCCAGAACAGCGTGCCGTCGCCTTCCAGGATCGTCGCGGCGGGATGCCGGGACCGGATGGCCGCCGCGGTACCGTCGCTGCTGCCGTCGTCGGTGACGAACATGTCGATCCCGACGTTCTCCGGCAGTACCTGCGCCAGCAGGCACTCGACCGCCTCCAGCGTCTGCCGGCGGCGGTTGAAGCAGCACAGGACGGCCGCTATCCTGCAGCGGAGTGGATGCGGGATCACCTGGGCGTTCCCGCGAAGCGCGGCACCTGCCGGCGCGCCCGGAAGCCGGCGACCCGCAGGGCCCCGATGCGCGGTTCCGCGCCCGCGGCGCCCGACAGGCAGCCGATCGCGATGCCGAGCAGTACGCCGCTGTCGTAGGTGACCCAGTAGGGGATGCAGTAGGCAAACAGCGCCGACAGCGCCGCCAGGAAGAACGGCGCGGCGGGCGGGCCGCCGCCGGGCGCGCGCGCGGCGGCCAGCGCCGCGCGCCAGACACGCCAGAACAGCCACAGCGTCGCCGCCAGCCCGGCCAGCCCGCCCCGGTACAACATGTGCACGAAATGGTTGTGCGGCACCATGTCGACCATGGTGCCGTCCCCGAGCGCGAACGGGTTGTAGCCGCTGCCGTAGGGCTTGCCGACCAGCCAGGTGACCGGATCCTTCGATGCGGCCCAGTTGCCGAGCAGGTCTTGCCAGTTCACGACGCGCCCGACCATGGTGCCCTCGTGCAGGCTGAGGGCCTGGTCGGCCGACATGCGTACCGACGCCAGCATGCCGTCGTCCTGCGCCGGCAGCACGGCCAGCAGCGCCAGCGGAACGGCGAGGAGCAGCGCCGCGGCGAACATGCGCGGCGTCCGGCCGGCGTCGCGGCCGGTCCACGCCAGCACCAGTACGCCGACGAACGTGCCGACCCACACCGAACGGTGCTGCAGCAGCAGGATCGTCGCCAGCTGCCACGGCAGCAGCCAGCGCGGCGAGCGGCGCGTCCGGTCGCGCATCCTGAACATCAGCGCCAGCGCGCCGGTGCAGATCATCAGCGCCGGGCCCGAGCCGATCACGCGGAAGCGCACGCCGGTGGTGTCGAGCGCCATCAAGGCCTGTTCGTAGGCGGGATCCAGCAGCGCCCGGCCCCAGCGCCAGGCGACCAGCGCGCACAGGGCCAGCGAACAGGCGATCCAGGCGTCGAGCACCTGTCCGACCATGCGCCCGGTCCAGCGCACGGAGCAGAAATACAGCACGGCAATCCACAGGTAGAAGTGGCCGCGCGCATCGACTCCTGCGCCGGTCCCGAACAGCGTCGTCCCCCATGCCGCCAGCGCCAGCTGCACCGCGCCGATGAGCCACCAGGCGCGCGGCACCGCGCCGCTCCTGGCGAACAGCGACAGGCGCACCATGCAGGCCAGCGCCAGTACGGCGAAGACCACGTCTTCCGGGTAGATCCAGAGGCCGGCGTGGAATGCCAGGGGAAGCTGCGACGCGTCGGCCAGCACCAGCGCCAAGACCAGGGCCAGCGCATGCATCGGCCTGGTGGCGAGCCAGCCGGCCGTGGCCGCGAGGAGGGCGAACACGGCCGGGGCGACGAGCGTGACGAGCGCCAGGTCATGCGGCATGGGGCGCTCCCCTGGGCGGCTGGCCGCATGCCTGGGCGGCCAGCGCGGCCTCGACGACGGCGCGGTACGCGGGCACGACGGCGTGCGGCGACCACAGGCGCAGCGCGCGCGCACGGGCGGCCGCGCCGAGCGCCCGGCGCCGCGCCGGATCGGCCAGCACCCAGGCGATGCCGTGCGCCAGGTCGGCCGGCTCGAACGGGCGCGCGAGGTAGCCGGTTGCGCCATGATCCACGACGTCCGGCAGGCCGCCGCAGCGGAACGCCACGACCGGGCAGCCGCAGGCGTGCGCCTCGGTCGCCGACTGCGGCAGGTTTTCCTGGCGCGACGGCGTGACCACGACGTCGGCGGCGCTGTACAGCAGGGCCAGCGTCGTGTCGTCGGCCACGTGCCCCATCCAGGCGATGGGGAAGGGCAGCGCGGCGGGACGGCGGGGCGCGCCCTGGCCGAACACGACGCACAGCACGTCGCCGTGCGCGGCGGCGAGGTGGCCGAGCGCGCCCAGCAGCAGGTCGTACCCCTTGCGGACGTCGCGGCTGCCGCCGAGGGCGCCGAACAGCACGATCCTGCGGTCCTGCGGCAGGTTCAGCGCGTGGCGGCTGTGGGCGCGCTCGAGCGGCTTGAACATCCCCGTGTCGAGCACGTTGGGGACGACTGAGACGGGCCAGTCGCGCATCAGGGCGCTGCCCGCGACGCACTCGGCCATCCAGCGGCTGGGCGCGATCACGTGCAGCGGGCGCGTCCATGCGCGGCGCTTGCGGTTCCAGGTATGGCGGTCGAGGTCCGGGCCGGAGGATCCCGCGATCCGGTTGTGCGCGTCGTAGCCGTGGCGCCAGCGCGCGTCCGCGCCGTCGTCGGCGAAGTGCTCGGCCCCGCACAGGGGCCACATGTCGTGGAACGTCCAGACGACGGGCTTGCGCAGCCGGCCCAGGTCCTCGATCGACAGCGTCTCGCCGCCGATCCAGTGCAGGTTCAGGACATCGGCATCGTTGCGCTCCAGGCGGGAAGCCAGGCGCGACGGCAGGATGTTCGCGGAACGGATGTTCGGATCGGGGCTCTTCTGCAGCGCCAGGAAGCCGGCGCCGACCCGCGGCCGCAGCCAGCGCTGCGCCTTCTCCAGGAGGCCGTCGGTTCCCTGCACGCCCCAGTCGTCGCCGCGTTTCTGGGCGACGGTCATGCCGGTGGTGCCGTCGGCGGCGCGCATCGCGCGGTACAGCCGGAACGCGGCGCGGTTCGCGCCCCCGGCGGTGTCGGAGTTGCTGACGATGTCGATGCGTGTCATCGCGCCCCCGTGCCCGCCCGCTGCGCCGTGCCCTCGGGGTGCGCCGCGACGCGCGCCGCAACCCCCGCCGCAACCCCCGCCGGCACCACCGGCACCCCTGGCACGCCGCCGTGCAGCCGCTTCTGCCAGGTCGCATGGTTGGCGCCGTGCGTGCCGAACAGCGCGGTGAGCCAGTGACTGACGAGCATGTCGCTGTCGAAGCCGTTCCGGTAGCGCTCCAGCGCCGCCGCCGCCAGCCTGTCGTAGAGCGCGGCGTCGCTCAGCACGTCGACGAGCATGGCGGCGGCGGCCGCGACGTCGTCCAGCGGCCAGTGGAATCCGGCGGTGTCGTCGGCGAACACCTCGGCGATGCCGCCGACCGCGGGCGCGAGGATCGGCCGCCCGGCCGCCATGGCCTCGATCAGCGTGATCGGCATGTTCTCGACCAGCGCCGCATGCGCCAGCACCCGGTGGCGCGGGATCAGGCTGGCCGCGTTGCTGCGGAAGCCGGCGAACCGGACCTGGTCCGCGATGCCGAGTTCGTTCGCCAGCCGCGCCAGCGGCGCCTGCTCCGGGCCGTTGCCGACCAGCGTGAGCGTGTAGCGGTGGCCGCGCTCGCGCGCCCGCGCCAGCACGCGCAGCAGGAATGCATGGTTCTTGCGCGGCTCCAGGGTGCCGATCGCGATCACGTCGGCGTCGTACGTGGCGCGCGGCGCCGGGGCGACCGGCTCGGCGATGAAGTTCGGGATCACGGCGTGCGTCACGCCGGCCAGTTGCGGCAGGCGCTCGAGCACGACGCCGCGCATGAACTGCGACACGAAGATCACGCTGTCCGCATGCGGCAGCGTGTCCCGCTCGGTGTCCGTCGCGTGGCGCCAGAGGGGGCCGTGCCGGACCGCCTCGCCCTTGAGCACCAGCTCGTCCGCGACCGAGACGTTGTAGTGCACGACCACGACGACCCGGCATCCGTGGCGCCGGCGCAACCGCAGTGCGACCTGGGCGCTGACGGTATCCTGCGCGTACAGCGTGACCGCGTTGCCGCGTGCGCGCGCCTGCGCCAGCAGGCGTTCCAGCTTGGCTTCGATGACCTTGCCCTGGAGCCAGTAATCCAGGATCGCGGCCCGTTCCCGGTCCACCCGCGCCAGCATGCGCCGCCCCGCGCCGCCGATCCTGGTCCAGGTCCGCAGCGGCGGGTACGGGCAGACGTGGCGAACGTCGATGTCGAACGCGCGGGCGCGGGCGATGATCTGGTTGAAGTGCGCCTCGACGCCCGTCGGGCCCTTGCCGTCGAGGAGGCTGACGACGATCAGCGCGTGTTTCATGGTGTGCTCCCGACGTGGAGAAAGCGTTTCAGCGGCGTGGCCAGGCGTTCGGCGTCGACCAGCGTGCCGAGGTGGCGATGCAGGCAGGCGGCGCCGAAGCGCCGCGTCAGCACCAGGGCCGTGACCGCACAGGCCAGCATCACGCAAGGCAGGCGCGCGGACGCAGCCAGTCCCGTTTGCGCGAGCCAGCGGTCGGCGCCGAATGCGGCCAGTGCGACCGCGATTCCCAGCGCGGCGGGCGCGGCGAGGCTGCGGGCGTAGTCCGGCGCCCCTGCACCCGTGAAGCGCAGGGTCGCGGCGGTCAGCAGCGTCCAGCGCAGCAGATAGATCCCGAGCAGGGTCCACGCCGCCGCCGCCAGCGACACGCGCACCGCCAGCGCCAGCGCGGGGACCGCCACCACGATCGTCGCGCCCTGGCAGCGCAGCTCGGTCCCGACCCGGTCGCCCGCCATCAGCACCGGCCCGTCGATCGCGAGCATGGCGTTCACCAGTACCGCCAGCGCCAGCGGCGTGACGAGCGGAATCGATGCCGTCCATGCGGGACCGTAGACACCGAGGATCAGCGTGGCGGGGACGGTCGCCGCCGCGCCGAACAGCGGAGCGCACACGAGCGCGACGGCGGTGCCGGTCTCGAGATGCACCCTGCGCAGGCGCGCGCGGTCGGCCTCTTCGCGTGCGCAGGCGGCGAACAGCACGCCCTGGAAGCCC
>DAMAFT010000200.1:0-7557 GCA_031995805.1 Massilia sp. | reverse complement strand
CGACGTCAAGATCAAGAATGCGCGCTACAAGGACGACCAGGCGCCGCTGGACGAGTCCTGCACCTGCTACTGCTGCAAGAATTTCTCGCGCGCCTACCTGCACCACCTGCACCGCTCGAAGGAAATCCTGGGCGCGCGCCTGAACACGATCCACAACCTGCATTACTACCTGAACCTGATGCAGGAGATCCGCGATGCGATCGATGCGGACACGTTCCACGCGTTCCGCCTGCAGTTCAATGCGGACCGCGCGCGGGGCGTGTAAATGCAGGCATGGTGGGCACGGCGTGCCCACCCGCCGTGCATAATGAGAATTAATTTCCTGCTAACGTCTTGCAAACAGGCACGACGTTCCCACATGCCGGGAAACTGGCTGTCGCCTTTTTCAGGGTGCTAGAATACAGCGCTCTTTTTCAACCACACATACTAATATTCGGGAGTCCTTGTGTTCATTTCCAACGCTTACGCGCAAACCGCCGCCGGCGCCGCCGATGCTGGCCTGATGGGCAGCCTGACCACGTTCGCACCGCTGATCCTGATGTTCGTGGTCATGTACTTCCTCATGATCCGTCCGCAGCAGAAGCGCCAGAAAGAACTGAAGAGCATGATGGACGCACTGGCCAAGGGCGACGAAGTCGTCACCGCCGGCGGCATGCTGGGCCGCGTGGCCAAGGTCACCGACACCTACGTCACCGTCGAGATCGCGGCCGGCACCGAGATCTTCGTGCAAAAGAACGCCGTCACCGCCGTGCTGCCGAAGGGCACCCTGAAGTCCCTGTAAACCGGTTGCGCGGCCGCGCGCCGCGCTCCAGCCCTGCATTTGCTCCAACCTTGAACGCTGGAACATCATGAACCGCTATCCCCTCTGGAAATACCTACTGATCCTCGTGACGGTGATGATCGGCCTGCTGTACACGTCGCCCAACTACTTCGGCGATTCGCCGGCGTTGCAGGTGACCACCGGCAAGGCGACCGTCAAGGTCAACAGCGACACGACCGCCGAAGTCGTCCAAGCGCTCAAGCGCGCCGGCATCAATGCCGATGCCGTCAGCCTCGAAGGCGCCGGCGACAGCAGCGCGGTGCGCGCCCGCTTCGCCAGCACCGACGACCAGTTCAAGGCCAAGCTGGCGCTGGAGCGCGACCTGAACCGCGACCAGGCCGACCCGGACTACATCGTCACCGTCAACCTGGCCAAGAACACCCCCGCCTGGATGGAAAAGCTGGGCGCCAAGCCGATGAACCTCGGCCTGGACCTGCGCGGCGGCGTCCACTTCCTGCTGCAGGTCGATGCCAAGGCCGTGCAGGACACCCGCATCAAGACCACCCTGGCATCCATCCGCTCGCAACTGCGCGACCAGAACGTGCGCCACGCCGGCATCGACCGCGTGGGCGACGCCATCGAGATCAAGTTCCGCGACGCCGATACCCGCGCCAAGGCGCGCAGCGTACTGGGCCAGAACGCCGACCTGGCGTTCACCGAGTCCGCCGACGGCACCGACCTGAAGCTGGTGGCTGCCATGAAGCCGGAAGCGCTGCAGCGCGTGGTGGAAGAGGGCGTCAAGCAGAACATCAGCTCGCTGGGCAAGCGCATCAACGAACTGGGCGTGACCGAGCCGATCATCCAGCAGCAGGGCCGCGACCGCATCGTCGTCCAGCTGCCGGGCGTGCAGGACGTCGCCCACGCCAAGGACATCATCGGCCGCACCGCCACGCTGGAATTCCGCGTGACCGACGACACCGTCACGCCGGGCACCGAGCTGTCCGCCGCGATCCCGCTGAATTCGGAACTGTTCACGCAGGGTGCGGGCGCGCCGGTCGTCGTCTCCAAGGACGTGGTCGTGTCCGGCGACTCGATCATCAGCGCCGTCGCCAGCTTCGACCAGAACCAGCGTCCGGCCGTGAGCATCGAACTGAACGCCGAGGCCGGTCGCAAGATGCGCGCCATGACGCGCGAACGCGTCGGCAAGCGCATGGCCACGCTGCTCAAGGAAAAGGGCAAGTACACCGTGCTGCAGGTCGCCACCATCCAGGGCGAATTCGGCGCGAACTTCCAGACCACCGGCATGCCGAGCCCGGCCGCCGCGGCCGAACTCGCGCTGCTGTTGCGCGCCGGCGCGCTGTCGGCGCCGATGGAATTCGTCGAGGAACGCGTGGTCGGCCCGCAACTGGGCGCCGAGAACATCAGCAAGGGCCTGCACTCGACGCTGTGGGGCTTCGTGGCGATCGCCATCTTCATGGTGATCTACTACCAGCTGTTCGGCTTCTTCAGCGTGATCGCGCTGGCCTGCAACCTGCTGTTCCTGCTGGCCCTGCTGTCCATGCTGCAGGCGACGCTGTCGCTGCCGGGCATCGCGGCCATCGCGCTGGCGCTGGGCATGGCGATCGACTCGAACGTGCTGATCAACGAGCGCATCCGCGAGGAGCTGCGTGCGGGTAACACGCCGCAGGCCGCCATCTCGGCCGGCTTCAGCCATGCCTGGGCGACCATCCTGGACTCGAACGTGACCACCCTCATCGTCGGCCTGGCGCTGGTGGTGTTCGGCTCGGGCGCCGTGCGCGGCTTCGCGGTCGTGCACTGCCTGGGCATCCTGACCTCGATGTTCTCGGCCGTGTTCCTGTCGCGCGGCGTGGTGAACCTGTGGTACGGCCGCAAGAAAAAACTGGGCAAGATCGCCATCGGCACCGTCTGGACGCCGGGCATGACCGCTGCGGGCGCGCGCAAGTCCGCCGCCAAGGAATAAGGAACCGGGGTAGAACATGGAATTTTTCAAAATCAAGCGGGACATCCCGTTCATGCGCCACGCGTTGATCTTCAACGCGATCTCGGCGCTGACCTTCATCGCCGCGGTATTCTTCCTGGTGACCAAGCCGTTGCACTTCTCGGTGGAATTCACCGGCGGCACCGTGATGGAGCTGCGCTACCCGCATGCGGCCGACCAGGAGAAAATCCGCGCCAACCTGACCAAGCTGGGCTACGAGCAGCCGGAAGTCTCGAGCTTCGGCAATGCGCAGGACGTGCTGCTGCGCCTGCCGATCCGCCAGGGCAGCAACGCCAACAACGCCTCCAACGCCGTGTTCAACGCGCTGTGCGCGGCCGAGAGCGGCGCGCCGAAGCAGGTCCAGCAGACCACTGACAAGGGCGAGAGCGTCACCCGCACCAGCTGCGTGAACGCGGCCGGCGCCGAAGTCGTGAACCTGCAGCGCGTCGACTACGTCGGCGCCCAGGTCGGCGACGAGCTGGCCCGCAACGGCCTGAACGCGCTGATCATGGTCGTGGTCGGCGTGATGGTCTACCTGGCCGTGCGCTTCGAGTGGAAGTTCGCGGTGGCGGCGATCATCGCCAACCTGCACGACATCGTGATCATCCTGGGCTTCTTCGCCTTCTTCCAGTGGGAATTCTCGCTGACCGTGCTGGCCGGCATCCTGGCCGTGCTGGGTTACTCGGTGAACGAATCGGTCGTCATCTTCGACCGGATCCGCGAAACCTTCCGCAAGCAGCGCAAGATGGGCGTGACCGAGGTCATGGACCACGCGATCACCAGCACCATGTCGCGTACCATCATCACCCACGGCTGTACCGAGATGATGGTGCTGTCGATGCTGTTCTTCGGCGGCCAGAGCCTGCATTACTTCGCGATGGCACTGACGATCGGCATCCTGTTCGGTATCTACTCGTCGGTGTTCGTGGCGGCCGCCATCGCGCGCTGGCTGGGCGTCAAGCGCGAAGACCTGGTCAAGCCGGTCAAGGAGCGCGACGAGACCGACGGCGCGGTGGTCTGAGCGTCCCGGCCCGACATGAAAAGCCGCCCGGCGCTGCCGCGGCGGCTTTTATTTTTGTCGAATGTGAAATGACGCACAGAGATTGACTTAGGCAAGGCTTAAGATGGACTCGTCTCTTTCAGGACATCCCTAGTTTTGGACTTCACCCGCTCCCGCAAGGAGCGGGTTTTTTTTTGCCAAGCGTGCTTTATCCGGAGATTTATTCGCATTGGATTGCGCTAGATCTCATCGGTTCACAAAAAAAGCAAAAAATTTAACAAGTGTGAGTCAACGCACAGAGTGTGCGCGTGTAGGGAACTAAGATGGACTCGTCTCTTTCAGGACATCCCTAGTTTTGGACTTCAACCCGCTCCCACGAGCGGGTTTTTTTTGTCCATGCCTACTGCAGTGCCGCCGTCAGGCTCTTGACTTCGTCTTCCGATTCGCGCAGCACCGATGCCAGCGTCCCCTCGCCGATGGCGAAATCGATGGTGGCGGCGGCCTGCAGGCCGGCCACGGCCGGGCGGTCGAGCAGGGGCGAGCGCACCGGCGCCAGGTCGGCGGCCAGCAGCAGGGTGTCGCCCAGGGTTTCCGGCGGCAGGGCGCGCATGCCGTTCCACATCGCCTCGATGGCCCCCATGACGGGCGCCGGCACGCCCAGCTTGAGCAGCACGCCGCGGCCGATGGGCGCTTCGCCGTGCTCGACCCAGTCGTCCGGGTCGCCGTCCAGCAGGCCGGGGAATTCCGGCGCGCGCGACAGCAGGTAGAAGCCGCCCACCTCGTGCACGATGCCGGCGAACATGGCCGTTTCGGGATCGACGCAGGAAATGCGCCGCGCGATCACCAGCGCCAGCGCGGCCACGTGGGCCGAACGGCGCCACAGCTGGTCGGCCTTGGCGCGCAGGGCGGGATCGGCGAGGCCGCCGGCGAGCTGGCGCACGATCACGGACGCGGCCAGCGCGCCGAGCGTGCGGAAGCCCACGCGCTGGACGGCGGCATTGACGTTGGTGACTTCGTGGCCGCTGCGGTTGTACGCGGCCGAGTTGGCGATGGCGACGGTGCGCGCGGCCAGCAGCGGTTCGGTCTGGACGAGGCGCACGGCCTCGTCGATGTGGCAGCCGGGATCGCCCAGCGCACGCTGCAGCTTCAGCGTCGCATCGACGTTGGTGGGAAAGTGGAGGTCGCCGCGACCGGCTTGCGCGGCGATGCTCTTGAGGGCGGCGATTCTGTCCATGGGCAAAAATTATACTCTCAAGAAACATCTGGCCTGCATCCATGTGCAGGCAGGAGTTACGGTTCGCTGAAGATGGCGTCGCAGCCGTCCTTCGGCTCTTCGTCGTCCTGCAGTTCGTCGACCAGGCCCAGGTCGAACAATTCTTCGACGGCATTCATGTAGCTGTTCAGCGTGGCCGCGCCGATCAGGCGGTAGATGTCGCCGGCTTCGTTGCGCACGCCGATCACCATCGGCTCGTCGCGCACTTCGTCCGGCGAGGCGGCGTCGAGCAGCAGGTTGCCGATGATGTGCTTGTCGAAATGGGCGGGCTTCTTGTCTTCCAGCAGGGTGGTATTCACGGATTGTCCTTTGTCGTGGTGCTTGTTGCGCTTGTTGTGCTTGTTGCGTTCGTGGCGGAGCCGGACGCGGGCATCGTCACGCCGGCGTCGCCGAGGCGGGCGCGCAGGCGGCCCAGCGCCCGGTCCAGTTGTTCGAAATCGCTGTCGCCGTAGTCGGCAAACAATTGCTTGCCGTGCGCGACGACCGCCGGGAAGGCTTGCCGGAACAGCGCGTCGCCGGCGCCGCTGAGCCGCACGGAGAAGGAGCGCTTGTCCGCGCTGCTGCGTTCGCGTTCGACGAGGCCCTTCTGCTCCAGCCGCTCGATCACGCCGGTCAGCGTGCCCTTGGTGATCAGCGTGCGCTCGCCCAGTTCCTTGTAGCTCATGCCCGGCGTATTGCCGAGGGTGGCGATGATGTCGAATTGCGCATGCGTAAGTCCGAACCGGCGCACCGGCGCGGCCGTCAGGCGTTCGAAGCCTTGCAGGCACTCGGCCAGCAGGCGCACACTCTTCAAATATCGTTCACCCATCCCGGAATTATAACGGTGCGCGTTCGATTCGCCGGCGGCGGCGCCGGGAATCGGGTACCGCCTGCCTCCGATGCCATTGATCTCCAGTATCATAGCCAATCGATCGAATTCCGCGCGCGCGTCCGGCGCCGCATCCGTCCAGGCAATGACCCCGAACCTCCCTGCGCGCCGCGTCCATGGCGCAAGCTGAACTGTCCCGACTGGCGCAGGAGACGCCGCTGCGCGTCCTCCTGCTGAATGCCGGCGAGCCGGACACGCTGACCTGGTCCGGCCTGGTGCAGCCGCTGCGCCTGGCCGCCAAGGTATTGGGGCCGGAGCGCCTGCACGTGGACGTGCGCAGTCCCGACAAGTTCATCGGCGAGGCCCAGCGCCACTGGCACCTGGTGCTGCTGGCGGCGGACGAGGCCGAGGCCGGCCTGCGTCCGGCCAACCTGCGCTTCCTGGCCGCGCGCTGCCGCGAGGCGGCCTGCTGGGGCGGCGTCGGCGCCGGCGTGTTGTGGCTGGCCGAGGCCGGCGCGCTGCCGGGCGTGCGCATCGCCTTGCCCTGGTCGCTGTATCCGGACGTCGGCATGCTGGCCGACCAGGCCCTGCTCAGCCCGTACCTGTACGAGATCGACGGCACGCGCCTGACCTGCTGCGGCGGCGCCGGCAGCCTGGATTTCGCGCTGGCGCTGGTCGACATGCTGTTCGGCGCGACGGCCCAGGCCCAGGTCAAGGAAATCCTGTGCGTCGACCGCGTGCGCGGCCCGGAAGAGCGCCAGCGCGTGGCCCTGCAGGCGCGCTTCGGCGTGCTGCAGCCGAAGCTGACGGAAGCGGTGACGCTGATGGAAGCCAATATCGAGGAACCGCTGTCGACCGACGAGATCGCCCAGCTGGCCGGCATTTCGCGGCGCCAGCTGGAACGCCTGTTCAAGCAATACCTGGGCGCGCTTCCTTCGCGCTACTACCTCGAACTGCGCCTGAAGCGTGCCCGCCAGTTGCTGCGCGACACCAACCACTCGATCGTGCAGGTGGGCCTGATGTGCGGCTTCTCGTCCGGCTCCCACTTCTCCACCGCCTTCGGCGCCCTGTTCGGCAACACCCCGCGCGAAGAACGCCAACGCAAGCTCAGCGAATAATCCCTTGACCCACCGCAAACCGGGGTCAGAGCCGGGGTCAGAGCCCGGTTTTTAGAAATGGCCTAAAGGAAATTGCCAAATTTCGGGCTCTGACCCTGGCTCTGACCCCGGTTTGGGGGAGCACAAACGTGTGGGGAGGTGTTGCCAGTCCAAAAATGAAAATGCCTGTCGCAGATCGGAAAGAAGGGCAAGGTTTGGCTTCCTTATAATGGGGCGCTCGGCGCGGCTGCTGGAGTTCGCGCGACCCCCTTTATTTGGATGAGGAAAACGTCATGAATGCTAAGCTCGACTCGGGTGTCACCACGCGGCCTGTCACACGCCAGACTTTCGACGAGGTGCTCGTCCCCACCTACGCCCCGGCGGCGATGGTGCCCGTGCGTGCGGCGGGCCTGGACGTGTGGGACCAGGACGGCAAGCATTACCTCGACTTCACCTCCGGCATCGCCGTTTCGAGCCTGGGCCACTGCAACCCGGTGCTGGTCGACGCGATGACCAAGCAGATCAACACCCTCTGGCACCTGGGCAACGGCTACACCAACGAGCCGGTGCTGCGCCTGGCCTCGGCCCTGACCGAAGCCACCTTCGCCGACCGCGCCTGG
>DAMAFT010000199.1:0-7560 GCA_031995805.1 Massilia sp. | reverse complement strand
GTCGACGTGGGCCCGGGCGTGACCAGCCTGCGCAAGGACGACCACGTCATCCCGCTGTACACGCCGGAATGCCGCCAGTGCAAGTTCTGCCTGTCGCAGAAGACCAACCTGTGCCAGGCCATCCGCTCCACCCAGGGACGCGGCCTGATGCCGGATGCGACGTCGCGTTTTTCGCTGGACGGCAAGCCGATCTACCACTACATGGGCACTTCCACCTTCTCGAACTACATCGTCGTGCCGGAAATCGCCCTGGCGAAAGTGCGCAACGACGCGCCGTTCGACAAGATCTGCTACATCGGTTGCGGCGTGACCACCGGCATCGGCGCCGTGATCTTCACGGCCAAGGTCGAGGCGGGCGCCAACGTCGTCGTGTTCGGCCTGGGCGGCATCGGCCTGAACGTGATCCAGGCGGCGAAGATGGTCGGCGCCGACAAGATCATCGGCGTGGACATCAACCCGGCGCGCGAAGAGATGGCGCGCAAGTTCGGCATGACCCACTTCGTCAATCCGAAGGAAGTCGAGAACGTCGTCGACGCCATCGTCCAGCTGACCGACGGCGGCGCCGACTACTCGTTCGAGTGCATCGGCAACGTCACCACGATGCGCCAGGCGCTGGAGTGCTGCCACAAGGGCTGGGGCCAGTCGATCATCATCGGCGTGGCCGAGGCCGGCAAGGAAATCGCCACCCGCCCGTTCCAGCTGGTCACCGGCCGCGTCTGGAAGGGTTCGGCCTTCGGCGGCGCGCGCGGCCGCACCGACGTGCCGAAGATCGTCGACTGGTACATGGAAAACAAGATCAACATCGACGACCTGATCACCCACCACCTGCCGCTCGAGCGCATCAACGAAGGCTTCGACCTGATGAAGTCGGGCGAATCGATCCGTTCCGTCGTCGTGTTCTGACCCGTATCGCCGGGGCCGGCGCATGGGCCGGTTCCCGCGCCGCCGCGTGTCGCCGCGCCATGCCGGCGGCGTGCGGAATGTCCCGCTTTTTTCCCGCCTGTCCCGCCATTCCGGCAGCCTGTCGCAGTCCGCTGGCCTGTGCGCGGCGCCGCGTCCATCATGCTCCCATCGCCCGCAACCACCGATGGAGAATCCATGACCCCGATCCGCATCCCCGTAACCCGCACGCCGGCGCTGCTGGCCCTGGCGCTGGCCGCCGCCTGCTGCCTGCCGGTCCAGGCCCGCGACGTGCGGGCCGACGACGGCGCCTCCTATGCGCTGGTGCGCCACGACGGCCAGGACATCAGCGCCACCGGCAAGGTGGCCGACTGGGATGCGCTGCGCAGGACGGGCAAGCGGCTCGACGGCGAATTCCTGTGGGTGAACGAGGGCGGCAAGTCCTGGGTGATCCAGGACGCCGCCACCATCTCCCGGGCGCGCGCCGCCTGGGAACCGGTCGAGCGCCTGGGCAGGCAGATGGCCACCTACGGCAAGGACATGGACCGCCACGGCAAGGTGATGGATGCGCTCGGCAAGGAAATGAACCAGGCCGCCAAGGGGATGGGGCCGGACCACGGACGCATCAAGGCGATCGAGCAGCGCATGAGCGCGCTCGGCACCGAGATGGGCGAGGTCGGCGCGCGCATGGCCACGGCCGATGCTTCCGAACGCGAACGCCTGCAGGCGCGCATGGCGGTCCTGCAGCGCGACATGAACGCCCTGGGCCGCGAGATGCATGTCGCCGCCCGGTCCGACGCCCAGCAGAAGGCCGAGCGCGACATGCACCAGGTCAGCCAGCGCATGGACGAGGCGAACAGGCCGATGGACGCGCTGGGCAAGACGATGGCAGCCCTGGGCAAGGAAATGGCGCAGGAAAGCAAGCGCGCCGACAAGACGGTGCGCGCGCTGGTGCGCGAGGCGATGGCGAAGGGATTGGCGCGGCCGGCGCCGCAGGGCTGAGCAGGATTGAGCAGGGTCGGGCGAGGCGCGCACGATTGCTTTTGCGAAAACGCGGAAATTTCCTTTCTTGTATGATGCGGCCCCCGCGCCCGGAACCTCGTTCCCGGCGCGGACAAGACCAATAAACATAGATCGGAAATACCATGTTCAAGAAAATCGCCCTGGCCGCCGCGCTGGCCCTGGCAAGCGCCTCCTCCTTCGCCGCCGCACCGACCGCCTTCTACGGCGGCCTGGACGTCGGCGCCAGCAAGCTCGACGACTTCGACAGCACCAAGACCAGCTTCGGCGGCTTCCTGGGCTACGGCTTCAACCAGTTCTTCGCCGTCGAGCTGGGCTATCGCCAGCTGGGCAAGTTCGACTACCTGGGCGCCGACGTCAAGGCCAAGCAGACCCACCTGTCGCTGGTCGGCTCCTACCCGCTGAACCAGCAGCTCGACGTCTACGGCCGCATCGGCTACAACCACCTGCGCGCCGAAGCCTCGTACCGCGGCTTCAGCGCCGGCGAGAAGACCGATACCGGCCTGTACGGCATCGGCCTGAACTACAGCTTCACCCCGACCATCGACGGCCGCATCGAAGTGCAGAAGCCGTCGAGCGATTCGACCAACTACAGCGTCGGCGTCGTCTTCCAGTTCTGATCGGCTTCCGGACGAGCCGCTCGATCAAAACGGCATCCATTCCCGCGGGAGTGGGTGCCGTTTTTCTTTGGATACTCCCCCGGCCACGCCGAATATTGCCGCGCCATGGCGGATATGGCAGCATGGCGTCCTTGCCATATCCTCCTGACAATCTTTTCCGGAAGCCCGCCATGCGCCCAGTCCGCCTCGCACTCGCTTTATCCCTCGCCGGCGCCGCAGCGCTGGCGTCGGCCCAGAACACGCCGCCCGCAGCTGGGGCCGCCGCCGCCGCCGCCGAGCGTCCCGCCACCGAATTCCCGTACACGCCCGGCCTGGACGTGACTGCGATGGACCGCAGCGCCGACCCCTGCGTCGATTTCTACCAGTACGCCTGCGGCGGCTGGATGAAGAACAACCCGATCCCGGCCGACCAGGCGCGCTGGTCGGTGTACGGCAAGCTGGCGCTGGAAAACCGCCGCTACCTGTGGGGCATCCTGGAAGACCTGTCGAAGCGCCAGGACGGCCGCAACGCCAGCCAGCAGAAGATCGGCGACTACTTCGGCGCCTGCATGGACGAGCGCGCCATCGAGCAGCGCGGCGCCGCGCCGCTCAAGCCCTACCTCGACCGGATCGCGGCGATGCGCTCCGCGCGCGACCTGCCGCAGGTGCTGGCCGCGCTGCACCTGGAGCTGGCCGACCCGGGCCTGTTCTTCGGCTTCTCGTCGAGCCAGGACTACGGCGATTCCTCGCAGGTCATCGCCTTCGCCTTCGCCGGCGGCCTGGGACTGCCGGACCGCGACGCCTACCTGAAGACGGATGCGAAATCGAAGGACGTGCGCGCCAAATATGTGGCGCACATCGCCAACACCTTCAAGCTGCTGGGCGACACGCCGACCCAGGCGCAGCGCAACGCGGCGCGCGTGATGGCGATGGAAACGACGCTGGCCAAGGCGTCGCTGTCCTCGGTCGACAAGCGCGACCCCTATAAACTGTTCCACAAGATGAATGCCCAGGGCCTGCAGGCGCTGACCCCGGGCTTCGACTGGACGGCCTACCTGGACGCCATCGGCCAGAAAGGGCAGGACACGTTCAACGTCACCGAGCCGGCCTTCTACAAGGCGCTGGCGAAGATGTGGAAGAGCAACGACATCGACGCCACGCGCACCTACCTGCGCTGGCACGTGGCGCGCAACCTGTCGCCGGTGCTGGCGTCGAACTTCGACAAGGAACACTTCGACTTCTTCAGCAAGACGCTGCGCGGCGTGCAGCAGCAGCAACCGCGCTGGAAGCGCTGCGTGGCGCTGGTCGACCACCAGCTGGGCGAGGCGCTGGGCCAGGAATTCGTCGGCCGCGCCTTTTCGCCCGAGCTGAAGGCCAAGGCGCTGCACATGACGCGCCAGATCGAGGACGCGATGAAGAAGGACATCGACGAGCTCGACTGGATGAGTCCGGACACCAAGGCCAAGGCCCAGGAAAAACTGGCCGCCATCGTCAACAAGATCGGCTACCCGGACAAGTGGCGCGACTATTCCAGCTACGCCGTCGAGGCGGGCGACTTCGCCGGCAACGTCGGGCGCGGCAACGCCTTCGAGATGCGGCGCCAGCTGGCCAAGATCGGCAAGCCGCTCGACCGCAGCGAATGGGGCATGACGCCGCCGACGGTGAACGCGTATTTCGATCCGCAGATGAACGACATCAACTTCCCGGCCGGCGTGCTGCAGCCGCCGCTGTTCGACCCGAAGATGGACGATGCGCCCAACTACGGCAATACCGGCGGCACCATCGGCCACGAACTGACCCACGCCTTCGACGACGAGGGCCGCCAGTTCGATGCGCAGGGCAACCTGAAGGACTGGTGGACCAAGAAGGACGCCAAAGCCTTCGAGGAACGCGCCCAGTGCATCGTCGACCAGTACGCGCAATACACGGTGGTGGACGACATCAAGATCAACAGCAAGCTCACGCTGGGCGAGGACGTCGCCGACCTGGGCGGCCTGATCCTGGGCTGGATGGCGTGGCAGAACGAGATGGCGAGCATGCCGCAAAAGGCACAGCCGCAGGCGCTGCGCGACGGCCTGACGCCGGAACAGCGCTTTTTCGTCGGCAATGCGCAATGGGCATGCGAAAACGACCGTCCGGAAAACCTGCGCGTGAGCGCCATGACCGACCCGCACTCGCCGGGCCGCTACCGCGTGAACGGGCTGGTGGTGAACATGCCGCAGTTCCAGCAGGCGTTCCAGTGCAAGGCGGGGCAGCCGATGGTGAAGGAAAAGCGCTGCCGGGTGTGGTAATCGGCGTCGCCTGCTCCCGAGCGTCGTTCCCGCGCCTGCACGGGAACGACGGTTTCAGGCATGCGCTTTGGTCAGCGCCGCGCCGCGCGATCGCTGCGCCTGGCCTGCATGTGCACCAGGTTCGCTTCGAACGCCTGCATCTCCAGCCCGACCGGCCCCAGATCGATCGCCGCGTGCTGCAGCAGCGGGAACAGTGCCGTTTCCTCGTCCTGCATGTGGTGCAGCACGGCGGCGATCAGTTCGCGCACCAGCGCGTCGGCGCGCGCGTCCTCCGGCGCCATGCCGTGCAGCGCGGCCAGCACGTCGTCGACGTCCAGGCTTTCTTCTTCCAGGTGGGCGATCAGGTTCGGCTCGACGCGCCGCACGGCCGGATAGAACACGGTTTCCTTCAGGCGCTCGAGGTTGTGCACGGCCTGCACGAGCTGGACGGCGGCCTGTTTCCTGACCTCGGTGCTGGCGCTGTTCAGGTAGCGGTCGGCGAGCTTGCGCACCAGGCTGTGGTCGCGCAGCAGTGACTTGATCGGATGGCCTTCCGGCGACGCGTCGAGCGTGAACCGGCGGTTCGGATCGTAGGTGGTCAACATGATGTTCTCCTGGGAACGGTAAGCCGGCACATCCGCGATATGCCGTCTGGATCATGCTACCTGCGTCAAGAGGCTGCTTCTGTTCGTTCGGTGACGAAAGGGCGGTATCCGCGTGCGGATCGCTGCGGCGCAAAAAAAAGACGCCGCACGGTGGCGGCGTCGATACGGAACGGGTGTCGAACCGGTCAGTGCTGCGAGATGCTGCCGCGCCAGGCGCCGCTTTCCTTGCCGCGCGATTCCAGCATGTCCTTGAATTTCTGCAGGTTGCCACGCGCTTCGAGGCGCACGGCGCCGAGGGCGTCGCCGATCTTTTCCAGCGGCCCTTCCGGTTCGTAGTCCATCTGCAGGACGAGTCGGGTGACGTTGTCGGAGATCTTGTGGAAGGTCACGACGCCGCCGTTCCGCACCCCACTGGTGCTGCGCCAGGCGATGCGCTCGTCGGGGATCTGCTCGGTGATCTCGGCATCCCACTCCTTGTCTTCGCCGGCGACGTTGGCTTTCCAGTGCAGGTGCCTGTCGTCGATCTGGCGGATTTCCTTGACGCTGGCCATGAACTGCGGGAAGTCCTCGAACTGGGTCCACTGGTTGTAGGCCGTACTCACCGGCACGTTGACCTCGATGGCTTCGATGATGCCAGAGTCCAGGCCCGAGCCCTTGCGTTTCATTTTTTTCGACAGCATCATGCCGCCGACGGCCAGCGCGGCGACCGTGACTACGCGATTCAGCATTCTTGCCTCCTGTATGTCATGCAACTTGCGATGAAACGGCTTGCCCATGCTGAGCGGCAAGCCGCCGGATGAACATATCTGCGTCCAAGTTACGCTAATTGCCGTTTTCGTGGCGCGCACCAGCTCGATTTTCCGCACCGGAACGCTTCTTGCTCCACCTGCTTGGGGTATGGGCGCGCTGTTGCGGTACTGTATAAATGAACAGTAAAATGCGCCACGACGGCCGCCGCAATCCGTCCCCGACGCTATAATGGCCGGATGAATCTCCTCGACAACCTGAACCCCGAACAGCTGGCCGCCGTCACGCTGCCATCCCAGAGCGCACTGATCCTGGCCGGCGCCGGCTCGGGCAAGACCCGCGTGCTGACCACCCGCATCGCCTGGCTGATCCAGACCGGGCAGGTGTCGCCGGCCGGCCTCATGGCCGTGACCTTCACCAACAAGGCGGCGAAGGAAATGCTGACCCGCCTGTCGGCCATGCTGCCGATCAATACGCGCGGCATGTGGATCGGCACCTTCCACGGCCTGTGCAACCGCCTGCTGCGCACGCACCACCAGGCCGCGGCGCTGCCGCAATCGTTCCAGATCCTGGATTCGCAGGACCAGCTGTCGATGATCAAGCGCATGCTGAAGGCGCTCAACGTCGACGACGAGAAGTATCCGGCCAAGGACTTGATGTACTTCATCAACAACGCCAAGGACAGCGGCCGGCGCGCCCACGACGTCGAAGCCTACGACCACGTACAAAAGCGCATGGTCGAGCTGTACGAGCTGTACGACCAGCAATGCCAGCGCGAAGGCGTGGTCGACTTTGCCGAACTGCTGCTGCGCGCCTACGAGCTGTTGCAGCGCAACCATCCGCTGCGCCAGCATTACCAGATGCGCTTCCGCCACATCCTGGTCGACGAGTTTCAAGATACCAACGACCTGCAGTACAACTTGCTGAAACTGCTCGCCGGGCACAACGAGCCGGCCGGCGGCGCCATCTTCGCCGTCGGCGACGACGACCAGAGCATCTACGCCTTCCGTGGCGCCAACGTCGGGAATATGCAGGCCTTCGAGCGCGATTTCGAAGTCAAGAACCTGATCAAGCTGGAGCAGAACTACCGTTCGCACGGCCACATCCTGGATTCGGCCAACGTCCTGATCTCGAACA
This sequence comes from Massilia sp., assembly GCA_031995805.1. GTDB lineage: Bacteria > Pseudomonadota > Gammaproteobacteria > Burkholderiales > Burkholderiaceae_D > Telluria. Next base: position 282 of record DAMAFT010000199.1, on the reverse strand, counting down.
ATGCCAAGCGCCTGGGCAAGAACCTGCGCACCGACGCCGGCCAGGGCGAGCTGGTGCGCGTCTACGAGGCCTCGTCCGACCTCGAGGAAGCCCAGTGGATCATCGACGAGGCCAAGGGCCTGATGGCCGAGGGCATGCGGCGCAGCGAGATCGCCGTGCTCTACCGTTCCAACGCCCAGAGCCGCGTGATCGAGCATGCGCTGTTCGCGGCCGGCCTGCCGTACACGGTGTACGGCGGCCTGCGCTACTTCCAGCGCGCCGAGGTCAAGCACGCCATCGCCT
>DAMAFT010000198.1:0-7571 GCA_031995805.1 Massilia sp. | reverse complement strand
CGAGCACTACGCCGTCGACTGGGTCAAGGACGGCGAGATGGCCGACACGGCCCTGGTGCAGAACCAGAACTACGACCTGGTGGTGCTCGACCTGGGCCTGCCGCGCCGCGACGGCCTGGAAGTGCTGCGCGCCATGCGCGCCCGCAAGGACCGCACGCCGGTATTGGTCGCCACCGCGCGCGACGCCGTGTCGCAGCGCATCGCCGGGCTGGACGCCGGCGCCGACGACTATGTCCTGAAACCCTACGACCTCGACGAACTGCTGGCGCGCATCCGCGCGCTGCTGCGCCGCGCCGCCGGCAGGGGCGAGCCGGTCTTCGAATACAAGAACATCTCCGTCAATCCCGCCACGCGCGAAGTGCTGGTCGACGGCCAGCCGGTGGTGCTGTCGGCGCGCGAATGGGCCGTGCTGGAAGCGCTGGTGGCGCGTCCCGGCGCCGTGCTGTCGCGCGCCCAGCTCGAGGAAAAGCTGTACAGCTGGCGCGACGAGGTCAGCAGCAACGCGGTCGAGGTCTACATCCACGGCCTGCGCAAGAAGCTGGGCAGCGACGTCATCCAGAACGTGCGCGGCGTCGGCTACATGGTGCCCAAGGCATGAAGCGCATGAAGCGCATGTCCGTCACGCACTCGCTGCGCGGCCGGCTGCTGTGGTTCCTGCTGGCGGCGATCACCATCGCCGCGGTGGCCCAGGCCTCGATCGCCTACCGCACCGCGCTGGCCGACGCCGACCAGATCTTCGACTACCACATGCAGCAGATGGCGCTGTCGCTGCGCTCGCGCGTCCCGCTCGCCAACAGCGAGGACGCGACCAACGTCGACACGCCGGTGTCCGGCAACGACGACATGGTGGTGCAGGTATGGTCGCCGGACGGCGTGCAGGTCTTCAAGAGCGTCTCGCACGCGCGCCTGCCGCAGCGCGCGGTGCTCGGCTTTTCCAACGTGCGCGCCAACGGCACCACCTACCGCATCTTCTCGATCCAGGCCAATATGCAGACCGTGCAGGTCGCCCAGGACCTGGCCGTGCGCCGCAGCATGGCCAGCAACCTCGCCCTGCGCACGCTGGGACCGATCGCCGTCATGATGCCGATCCTGATGCTGGTGGTGTGGTGGGTCGTCAGCGGCTCGCTGGAGCCGGTGGCGCGGGTGCGCAAGCAGGTGGCGTCGCGCCAGGCCGACGACCTGTCGCCGGTGTCCGAGGCGGGACTGCCGGACGAGGTGCGGCCGCTGGTGCACGAACTGAACCTGCTGTTCGGCCGCGTGCGCACGGCCTTCGACGCCCAGCAGCACTTCGTCGGCGACGCCGCCCACGAGCTGCGCACGCCGCTGGCCGCGCTCAAGCTGCAGGTGCAGAGCCTGGAGCGCGCCAACGACAACCCGGACGCGCGCAGAATCGCCATCGGCCGCCTGACGGCCGGCATCGAGCGCGCCACGCGCCTGGTCGAGCAGTTGCTGGTGCTGGCGCGCCAGGAAGCCAGCGCGGCGGGCGGCGTGGCGCGCCAGCCGGTCGACCTGGCCGGCGTGGCCCGGCGCGCGGTGGCCGACCTGGCCGGCCTGGCCCAGGCCCGGTGCATCGACCTGGGCTTGCCGCGCGCCGACGGCGCCGACGTCGAGGGCCAGCCGGACGCGCTGATGATCCTGGCGCGCAACCTGGTCGACAACGCCATCAAGTACACGCCGAACGGCGGCACGGTGGACGTGTCCGTGGTGGCCGACGCCGGCGCCGGCGTGGCGCGGCTGATCGTGGAAGACAGCGGGCCGGGCATCCCGCCCGAGGAGCGCGAGCGCGTGTTCGACCGCTTTTATCGCGTGCCGGGCAGCGATGCGGCGGGTAGTGGACTCGGTCTCGCGATCATCAAGTCGATCGCGGAGCGGCACGGGGCCAGGCTGGCGCTGGGCGAATCGAAGCTGGGCGGGCTCGAAGTGACGGTGACGTTTCCGGTGTAAGGGGCGGCGTCGACGTTCACGCCACCGCTGCCTTGTCCGCCGCCACCGCCGGCACCCGCACGCGCGGCTGCAACACCATCAGGGACAGCAGCGCCGGCACCCCCAGCAGCAGGCAGGCCAGGCACCACGCGACGCGCGCCCGCGCCGTCATCCGCGCAGCGCGCGTCCACCAGAGCGCGCCGAACCCTGCCAGCAACGCCGCCGCGATTGCCGCCACCCATGCACTGGCCGGACGTGCGCGCAGCAGCGGCGCGAAGCGGCCGGCGCCGTCGTCGGGAATCATGCCCGTATCGACCAGCAGCGCCGGCAGGCTGGTGAGCGCGTGCAGCGCCGGCGACGCCCACCAGTCCTTGTGCTCGAACAGCGCAGGGAGGTCGTGCGCCAGTTCGCGCCGGCCCACCTCGCTCACCCGTCCGGCGCCGTCGACCAGGTAGACCACCGGGGGCATGGCGGCCACGCCGTCGAGCATGCGCATGCCGAACACGAAGGACACCAGCGTGCCGTCCGCGACCTGGGCGGCGTCCGCGCGCGCCAGTTCGCCGAACGGGCGCGGCAGCGCGATCTGCGAAGGCGCCGTCGCGGCGCCAGTGGACAGCGTGTCCTGCGCCGGCAGCACCAGCACGCGGCGGCTGGTCAGCAGCAGCAGGCGTCCGCCCAGTTCCGCGATGCCGCCGCCCAGTTGCTCGCGGCCTTCGACATGCAGCAGGTGGCGCAGGCGGCCCGTGTATTCCTGGTCGTACAGGTCGTGCGCCGTCATCAGGTAGCCGCCGCCACGGTTGCTGCGCGCCGGCACGGGCTGCGTGTCGAAGGGGCCCGGCAGGCCGCGTCCGCCGGTGCCGAGCCAGCCCAGGGGAGCGCGCGTGCGCAGGTGGCGGCCGGTGTACATCATGCGGTCGTGGCTGAAGGTCCATTTGTCGGTGCCGTCGACGAAGATGGGGGCGGGCAGGTTGGCGAGGACGCCGCGCACCGGGAACCGCTCGACCGTGGGGCCGAGGCCGGCCGCGGCGCGTGCGTCGAGGGCCGTGCGCCAGGCGCTGGCGCGCGGGTCCGTGCTGGCCGCGAGTCCGGCGCGGAACACGTCGGCACGGTCGGCACGCTGCATCTCCAGCAGGCCACCGCGCGGCGTCGTGTCGCCCATCGTCGGATGCGAATCATTCAGCATCAGCGCGCCCTGGAACAGCATCGAGCCCGCCCACACCAGGGCGACGTACAAGCCGGCCTGCAGCGCCAGCGCACCGAAAGCCGTGCCGGGCACGTCGCCGTCCGTGCAGCGATTCGGGCGGAACACGGTGTAGAGCAGGAACAGCAGCACGCCGTTGCAGGCCAGCGCCAGTCCCAGCATCGTGGTCCAGGTGGCGAGGTGCATGGTCAGCAGCAAGGGCAGGGCCAGCACCAGGAAGGCCCAGCGGCTGCGGTGCAGCACGATGTAGCCGCCGGCCAGCCAGGCCGACAGCGTCGTCAGCGCCAGCCAGGCGGCGCCGGCGTAATGGCGCACGTCGACCAGGCGGCCGGCGACATGGTCCAGCGCGGCCAGCATGGCGAGCAGCGGCAACGCCATCGCCAGCGCGATGAGCGTCGCGGCGGCCAGCGCGATGGCGGCGAGGATGCGCACGCGGTGCAGGGGCCGGTGCTGCAGCCAGATCCAGCGGCTGGGCTGGCGGTAGCTGGCGAACTGGTAGACCGCGAAGCCCAGGCCCGACAGCGCGTACAGCAGCAGCACGATGAGATGAAAGCCGATCTGCGCGGTGGGCAGGTCGACCAGCTGGTTCAGCAGGAGCAGCGCCAGCAGGCTGGCGGCGGCGTAGATGGCGGCGCCGGTGCGGAAGCGCCGCAGTTCGGAAAGATACAGGTCGAGCATGGTGGCGATGGTCCTCATGCGGCGCGGCGCAGGCCGGGGCCGGCGTGGCCGTGGGAGAGAAAGGCGTTGACCGCGCGGTCCAGGCCGAGCGGCATCGATTGCACGGTACGCGCGCCCAGCAGCCTCAGGCGCGCTTCGACACTGTCGCCCTGGTCGAACACGACGACATGCGTCAGCCCCTCGATGCATTGCACCTGCAGCACGCCGGGCAGGCCGCGCAGCTCGGCGGGCGTCTTGAACGGGAACTCGGCCACCCACAGGCGGATGCGCTCGCAGAAGTCGTCCGGGCCGTTCATGGTGCGCAGGCGGCCGTGTTCCAGGATGACGAGGTTGTCGGCCACGCGCTCGATCTCGTCCATCTGGTGCGAGCAGTAGACGATGGTGGCGTCGTCGTCGACGGTCGCCTGCAGCATGGCTTCCAGGAAGGCGCGCTTGGCGACGACGTCCAGGCCCAGCGTAGGCTCGTCCAGGATCAGCAGTTCCGGGCCCTGCGCCAGCGCCAGCGCGAGGTTCAGGCCGGCGCGCTCGCCGCGCGAGAGCCGGCCGACCTGCTGGCCGGGCAGCACGTTGAAGTTGCACAGCACTTCGTCGTAGCGTTCGCCATTCCAGCGCGGGTACTGGCGCCGCTGCATGCGTTCCAGTTCGCACACCCGCATCCAGCCGGGCAGCGTGTGTTCCTCGTTGACGAAGCCGATGCGGCTGCGTACCTCCGGCGCCAGGCGCGCGCAGTCGTGGCCCAGCACGCGTGCGCTGCCGCTGCCGGCCGGCTCGAAGCCGAGCAGCACGCGGAACAGCGAGGACTTGCCGGCGCCGTTGGCGCCGACGAAGGCGTGGATGCCGCCGCGCGGCAGGCGCAGACTCAGGCGATCCAGGGCCGGCTTGCGCTTGTAGTGCAGGCACAGGTCCTCGGTCTCGATGACGTAGTCGTTCATGCGCGCTTCCTCCCGCTGGCGTACTGCGCGAGCTCGCCGGCCACGCGCTCGACTACGGTCTCGGCCGGGTAGTCGAGCCCGATGACGTCGCTGACGAAGCGGTCGACCGCCTCGTCCAGGCGCCGTTCGCGTTCGGTATCGGACAGGCGCTGGCGCTGCTCGGCCACGAACAGGCCCAGGCCGGCGCGCGCGTGCACCCAGCCTTCCGCCGTCAGCTCGGCATAGGCTTTGGCGACCGTGTTCGGATTGATCGACAGTTGCTGGGCCAGCCCGCGCACGCTGGGCAGGGCGGCGCCGGTCGCGAGGTCGCCGCCGGCGATCAGGCGTTTGATGCCGTCGCCGATCTGGCGCACGATGGGCCGCGGATCGCCGGTGACGATCTGCAGCATGAGGGGGGAGCGTCGGCTCATGGGATCCTTCGATGATTTAACTGTACTAGGACGAGTGGTACAGTATCATCGTAAGAGCGAAATGGTCAAGTCGACAATGAGGACGTGGTTCGGGACGGCAGGAGAACGGCCGGGCAGCGTGACAATCCGCGCATTTTCGGTGCGCGGCGCCCTCTACAATGAAAAGCCTCGACAGGAAAAGGCGGCCCATGAAAACGATGACCGAGCCGCAAGGCTTTGCACTGGGCGGCGCGAGGACGAAATATATCGTCCTGTTTCTCATGCTGTCCCTGTTCCTGGCTGGTGCGCTTGCCCTCAGGCCGCCCGCCGACGTCGTGCTCGACGGCGCCATGCGCACGCAGGTCATCGATGCGCTGGTGGCGGAACTGAACGCGCATTACGTGTTCCCCGATACGGCAAAACGGGTGGAAACGCTGCTGCGCCAGCGGCGGCAGGACGGCAAGTACGACGCGATCACCAATCCCATGCAGTTTGCCGGCCAGCTTACGGCCGACATGGCGTCGGTGGCGCACGACCGGCACATGAAGGTGCGGTTCAGCCCCACGCTCCTGCGCCCCGGCCGCGAGCCGGATGCGGCGGCAGGTGCGGCGCCGGACCGCCACCATGGCATCGACAAGGTCGGCCGCCTGGGGCCTGGCATCGGCTACCTGAAGCTATCGGCGTTTCCGCCCCCATCCCTGGTCGCGGACAAGTACGCCTCCGTGATGAACGAACTGGCCGATACCGAGGCGCTCGTCATCGATGCGCGCACCAACCGCGGCGGCTCCCCGCAATCGGTGGCGCTCCTGATCAGCTATTTCGTCGACCGGCGCACCCGCCTGAACGACATCTGGTCGCGCGACACCGGCCGCACGCAGCAGTTCTGGACCGAAGACAGGCTCGATGGCAAACGCTATGGCGGCAAGAAGCCCGTCGTGATCCTGGCCGGTCCCGCCACCGGGTCCGCCGGCGAAGATTTCACGTACACGATGCAGGCGCTGAAACGCGCCACCGTGATCGGCGAACCGACCTGGGGCGGCGCCCATCCGGTCGTCCCGTATCGCCTGGGCGACCACTTTTATGCGGCCATCCCGAACAGCCGCAGCATCAGTCCGATCACGCACACGAACTGGGAGGGTACGGGCGTCAAACCCGATGTCGCGGTGCCGGCGGCCGATGCGCTTGCGGCGGCGAAGGACTTGCTGCAGCGGCAGCGCGATGGTGGGCTGGCGCTGCGTGGCGGGAACTGATGCCGGAGGACTGGAGTTCGGTACGAGCAAAGTACGAGCAATCCATTTCCGGACTCGAGTAAAGCAAGCGCGTATGGCAGGCCATGCGAGTCTCTTTCAAAAATTTCTTATTCCAAGTTCGGAAACCATCCTGTGAAATACCTTGGCATGTTGTTCGGGATTCTCCTGTTTTTGCCGTCTTGCGGTAACTCGGCGAATTCTTCCGAAAATGGTCATTCCTTCGAATTGCTTCGCCGTGCGGGCGAACATACCGATTATGCGGACTATCATGGAATGGCGAAAATACTGGGATTCGATGTAGTCAACGTTCATGTCAAATCATCCGCAATCGAGGCCGATACGGTCAAAATGACGCACGTGGATTTCTCGAAAACCAGTCGCTCGCCGTTGTCCAGTGCTGCCGAGCACATCGCGTTGAATTCCTTTGCCTACGAAAGCGGAATGCCAGTGCGAGCGTCATTCGGCTTCATATTGGATAGCGATAGGATTTGTTTGCGCGAGAGTAATTTCCTGGCGCATTTCCCCGGCGCTGTCCGATTGAAAAGTAGCGATGGCGCAGCAGGATATAGTTCCAGATTCGACGGCGTGAATTCCAGATCGATTTGGGCGAGTTTCGATGCGAATGGCTGTGTGGCTACAGTAGGATTCGTACAAAATTAAAGGGATACCTTTCTTTTGGTAAGGCACGCACCCGGTACGGCCCATGCCCGCACCGCCGGCAACCCCTACCCGGAGCAATATTTACTGCGCCGGCTGCCCGTTCGACGCCCGCAACCCCGCATCCACCGGCAGGTTGACCCCGGTGATGAGCCGCGCATCGTCGCTCGCCAGGAAGGCCATGGCCGCCGCGACGCCGGCCGGATCTTCCGGCGCGCCCAGCGGCATGCGTTCCTGGAACTTGGCGACCAGGGCAGGATCGCTCACCATGTCCTCGGTCATCCCGGTCTTCGTGAAGCTGGGGTTGACCGCGTTCACCCGCACGCCGTCCTTGGCCGCATCCATCGCCATCGCCCGCACCATATTGCTGACGGCGCCCTTCGACGTGTTGTAGGCGAACATCTCCCAGTCGCCGCCCAGGCCCGAGACGGAGGAGGTCATGACGATCGCACCGCGCGTCTTCACGAGTTCGGGCATCGCCGCCTTCGCCATGTGGAAGTAGCCGGTCACGTTGACGGCCATGACGCGTTCGAAGTCCTGT
>DAMAFT010000197.1:0-7573 GCA_031995805.1 Massilia sp. | reverse complement strand
GTGGAAGTTGAAGAAGAAGCTGCCGTTGCGCCCGCGCGGGCGCACCACCAGGGTATCGCCGCGCACGAAGGTCTCGACCTCGTCGATGTCCTTGCGCTCGCCGGTGACGGCCAGGCCGACCGGGGACTGGGCGCGGATCACCACGTCGTAGGGGCCGGCCAGTTCGATCGCGCTGAAGGCGCCGATGGGGCGCCGTTCGGTGATGGCATGGCTGGGCGATGCCTCCGGCGCGGCGGCGCTGGCGAACTGGGCGCCGATGGCGCTGCAGGCGAGGGCGGCGGCGACCGTGGCGAGTGTGATGGCGTTCTTCATATTCTTGTCCTGGGCTAATGTTCTGTTCATGGATGCCGATGATGGAAGACTACGCCAGCCGTCGCGCCGCCGTCCGGGGAATCCGATGGACGCGCGAAATGGCGGAGCAAGCGGTCGGAAACGGCGGATGGACGGTGCGCGCGGCCAAGATATGTATCCTGGTTACAACGACGACGATGCGCCGGACGCATACTGGGCCCACGCCGCGCACGGCTGGTCCGGTCCGTTGGCCGTAACACCGGGCCGGTGTCATAATTGGCCGCTCGACCAAGGGGGAAGAACGTGATTCGCTATATGGGCACGCGCAAGAATGCGGATGGTGCCGCCGTCTATGTATTCATCGTCAACGGGCTGGAAAAGGAAGTGCGCGAGCATTCGCTCAAGCAACATCCTGGCTGCTACGACGCCTTGCCGGCTTCGGTAAAGGCCAAGATCGCCGCCAACCGTGCATGGTTGTCCAAGGCCTGAGGCGCCTGGCCGGGCTCGCCGCCGTCGCCGCCCTGGGCGCCGCGCCGGCGCACGCCCAGGCGCCCGGCAAGCCGCCGTCGACTTTCGGCGACGTGGTCGGCAACGCGCTGCTGTGCCGCGACCACGTCGAGAACGCCTACTTCCACTCCTGGATGACCCGCTTCTTCGGCCCGGCCTACAAGCACGAGGGCGGGGCGTACTGGTTCCGCACCGACGAGGCGTCGCTGTGGGGCGTGCCGGTCAGCGAGGTCATGGTCAGCGACGATACGAGCGAGCTGGTGTTCGTGGCCGCGGTGGCCGAGGTGCCGCCGGACGAGCTCGAACAGGCCGTGCGCAAGGCGGCCGGCATCCGCCACCTGGCGGCCGACGCATCGCCCTATCCTTTGCGGGTATCGAACGGCGGCAGCAAGATCGCTTACTACAATACCAAAAGCAAAATATACTGCGCGAAGTTCAAATCGTTGCCGCCGCGCCAGTAATGGCGAGGCAGGACTTATGTACACGAATTACTTCCACCTGAAACAGGCGCCGTTTTCCATCGCGCCCGATCCGCGCTACCTGTTCATGAGCGAGCGCCATCGGGAGGCGTTGGCGCACCTGGTGTACGGGATCGGCAGCGGCGGCGGCTTCGTGCTGCTCACCGGCGAAATCGGCGCCGGCAAGACCACCGTGTGCCGCTGCTTCATCGAGCAGATCCCCGCCAACTGCCGGCTCGCCTACATCTTCAACCCGCGCCTGACGGTGGAGGAATTGCTGCAGACGATCTGCGACGAGTTCCGGATCGTGCCGCCGGCCGCCGCGGGCGCGCCGGGCGTGAAAGGCTACGTCGACGCGATCAACGCCTACCTGCTGGCCAGCCACGCGCGCGGCGACAACAACGTGCTCGTCATCGACGAGGCGCAGAACCTGTCGCCCCAGGTGCTGGAGCAATTGCGCCTGCTGACCAACCTGGAAACCAGCGAGCGCAAGCTGCTGCAGATCATCCTGATCGGCCAGCCCGAACTGCGCACCATGCTGGCGCAGCCGGAACTGGAGCAGCTGGCCCAGCGCGTGATCGCGCGCTACCACCTGGGGCCGCTGTCGGTGGCCGAGACCGGCGCCTACGTCGCGCACCGGCTGGCGGTAGCGGGCGTGCAGGCCGGCACGCCGATCCCGGCGTCGCTGGCGCCGCTGGTCCACCGCCTCGCCGGCGGCGTGCCGCGCCGCGTCAACCTGCTGTGCGACCGTGCGCTGCTGGGCGCCTACGTCGAGAACAGCCGCGAGGTCACCCCGAAGATCCTGCGCCGCGCCGCCCAGGAAGTGTTCGCGGGCGAAGCCCAGGCGCCGCGCAAGCTGCCGTCGACGGCGGCGCGCTGGCCGCTGGTGGCGGGCGGCGTGCTGGCCGGCGCCGCGATCAGCGCCGCGGCCTGGCAGGCGGTGCCGCGCCGGGCCGAACCCTTGCCGCCTGCGGCCGTCCATGCCGCGGCGCCGGCCAAGGCAAGCGCGGCGGCCCCGGCCGCACGGGCCGTTGCGCCGAAGCCGCTGGCGCTGGCGACCGAGGAAGAAGCGTTGCGCGAACTGGGCGAGCTGTGGGGCCGCAAGCTGCCGGCGGGCGAGCCCTGCGCCGGCGCCCCGCGCCTGGAGCTGCGCTGCTACCAGGGCCGCGGCGGCCTGTACGAGCTGCGCCAGCTGGACCGCCCGGCCATCGTCGCCCTGCACGACGGCCAGCGCGTCGGCTACGCCGTGCTGGCCGGCATGGACGAGCAGGGCGCCACGCTGTCGATCAACGGCCAGCGCCAGAAGGTCAGCCTGGGCGCGCTGGCCACCCGCTTCGACGGCGGCTTCACCACCCTGTGGCGCGCGCCGCGCGCCTTCCGCGACGAAGTCCATCCGGGCGACAGCGGGGCCGACGTCGACTGGATCGCCGCGCGCCTGGCCGCGCTCGACAAGCGCGAGGCGCCGCGCGCCGGCCAGCCCTTCGATGCGCCCACGCGCCGCCTGCTGCGCGCCTTCCAGGAGCAGCAGAACCTCAAGGCGGACGGCGTGGCCGGGCCGCGCACCTGGATGCGCCTGAACCAGCTGGGCGGCGTCGACGAACCGCGCCTGCTGGCCGCCGCCAAGTAAAGACCACACCATGTCCTATATCCTCGAAGCCCTCAAGAAGGCCCAGGCCGAACGCCAGCTCGGCGACACCCCGACCATCCACGCGCCGCAGCCGGCCCAGGCCGCGCGCGCGCCGGCCGGCAACGGACGCAAGCCGCTGCTGGCCGGCCTGGGCATCGGCGCGCTGGTGGTGGCGGTTGGCGGCGCGCTGCTGCTGTGGCGCCAGGCGCTGGCACCCGCCACGGCGCCGGCTGTGGCAACCGTGGCCGCCCAGCCCAGCGCGCCCGCTGCTGCTGCGGCGCCGGCGGCCGTCCGCACGCTGGAAGTGAGCGCGCCGCCGCCGCCGCCCGCCGTGGCTCCGCATCCGGCCGCGGCGGCGCCGCATGGGCGCGAGGGCGGGGCGTCCACGCCAGCCGCCCCGGCGCGCGTGGCCGCGGCTGCGGCTGCGCCGCCGGCGTCCGCTCCCGCGCCGCAACCGCCGCCGCGCACGACCGCGCCGGCGCCCGAAGACAGCCTGCCGTTCCTGCAGCAACTGCCCGAGCCGCTGCGCAGCGAGGTGCCGCGCGTGGCCTTCGGCGGCTATATGTATTCGGCCAACCCGGCCGACCGCCTGCTGCTGGTCGACAAGACGCTGCGCCACGAAGGCGAGGAAGTGGCGCCGGGCCTGGTGCTGGAAAAGCTGCTGCCGCGCGCGGCCGTGATGAACTACCGGGGGACGCGCTACCGTGTCGGCTACTGAATCCATCGACGTCAAGCGGGTCGCCGCCGTCTCGACCCGCGCCGGCCTGCAGGAGGCGGCCGGCGGCAAGGTGCTGGGCATCGTCGGCTGGTCCGGCAGCGGCAAGACGACGCTGCTGGAACGGCTGGTGGCGCGGCTGGCCGCGGCCGGCCTGCGCGTGAACGTCGTCAAGCACAGCCACCACGACGTCCAGCTCGAGCCGCCGCACAAGGACAGCGCGCGCATGCGCACGGCCGGCGCGGCCGAGGTGATGATCGCCTCTCCCTACCGTGTCGCCATCGTGCGCGAGCTGCGCGGCGCCGCCGAACCGCCGCTGGCCGAGCACCTGCGCCGCCTGGCGCCGGCCGACCTGACGCTGGTCGAAGGCTACAAGTGGGAGCCGCTGCCCAAGCTCGAAGTATTCCGGCCCGGCGTCGGCAAGCCGCCGATCTGGCCGGACGACCCGCATGTCGTCGCCGTCGCCTCGGACGTGCCGGCGCCGGCGGGCCTGGCGCCGCACCTCGCCTGGCTCGACCTGGGCGACGTCGACGCGGTGCTCGGCTGGCTCGGCAGGGAACTTGGCCTGGACCCTAAAGTTCTGTAGAGCAATGTCGTAAACATGGGATAGCCCGTACCGGGCCGACCCTTACAGGAGACCACGATGGACGCCCTCGGCATCGCCAAACTCGCCACCAGCATCGCCGATACCGGCCTGCGCCAGGAAGTCGGCATGACCATGCTCAAGAAAGCGCAGGACATCCAGGCCTCGGCCGCCACCCAGCTGCTGGACGCCGCCCAGGCCGCCGTGCCGGCGCAGAACCTGCCCGCGCACCTGGGCAAGCACGTCAATACCACGGCCTGAACCGGCGGCGCCGCGCGCACGCTAGGCACGCACGCCAGGCATGCGTGTCAACGCAAGCGCGCGCCGTGCGTTATTCCTGAGCGTACCCGGCGCGCACGGACAGGCCGCAAACATCGTCGCCCGCTCTTGCCCCAACCATATCGTTGCATACGGCCATGCAGGCCGGTGCAGCGCACAAAGGCCGTCCCCGCCGGCGTACGCTTTCTTGCCGCCCTTATTTTCCTGCCACTTTCCTGCCACTTCGGGCGCCGCATTCGCTAGAATCGCCGGGTCGCGCCGCCCGGGCGCATTGTCTTTCACGGAGTGCCAAGAGATGAACAAACGTCAAGCCATGGTCGCCGCCGCGCTCGCGAGCGTGTGCGCCGTCAATGCCTCGGCCAATGGCCAGATGGGCGCCGCCGCCGGCGACCAGGAAAAATGCTACGGCGTGGCCAAGGCCGGCCAGAACGATTGCGGCACCGCTACCCACGGCTGCGCCGGCCAGGCGGCCGTCGACAACGATGCCCAGGAGTGGAAGTTCGTCGCCAAGGGCAGCTGCACCAAGGTCGGCGGCAAGCTCGCGCCACCGCAGGACAAGCAGGACACGCAGGGCAAGCCGGGCAAATAAGCTCATGGCAGTCGCCGGGCGCGCGCTGCGCGGCGTGGGCATCGGCCTGCGCGCGCCGCATTACCGCACCTTCCTCGAACAGCGGCCCGCGGTCGGCTGGATCGAGGTCCATACCGAGAACTACCTGGCCCGGTCCGGCCGCGACCGGCACGTGCTGGAAACGCTGCGGCGCGACTATCCCGTCAGCCTGCACGGCGTCGGCCTGGGCCTCGGGTCGGCCGCGGGGTTTTCCGAGGACCACCTGGCGCGCGTGGCGGCGCTGGTGCGCGCCGTCGAGCCGGCCCTGGTGTCCGAACACCTCAGCTGGGGCGCCCTGGGCGACCGCCAGCTCAACGACCTGCTGCCGCTGCAGCTCGACGCCGCCGCGCTCGACCTCGTCGCCGCCCGCGTGGCGCGGGTGCAGGACGCGCTGGGGCGGACCATCCTGGTCGAGAACGTCTCCACCTACCTGCGTTTTCGCGCCGACGCCATGGGCGAGGCGCAATTCCTGGCCGAACTCGTGCGCCGCACCGGCTGCGGCGTGCTGCTCGACGTGAACAACCTGTACGTCAACCAGCACAACCATGGCGAGGATGCGCTGGCAGCGCTGGCCGCGCTGGCCCCCGGCAGCGTCGGGGAAATCCACCTGGGCGGCCACCTGGACGCGGGGACGCTGTTGATCGACCACCACGGCGACCGCGTGGCGGCGCCGGTGTGGGACCTGTACCGCGCGGCGCTGGCACGCTTCGGCGCCGTGCCGGCCCTGGTCGAGTGGGATACCGACCTGCCGGCGCTGGAGGTGCTGCTGCAGGAGGCGGCGACGGCGCGGCGCATCGCGGACGAGGTTGCGGCCTTGCCGCCCGCGCCGCCGTCGCTCGTCGTCCTGCCGCCGCCGGCGCCCGTGGCGGGGCCCACGCCGCCATCCGCACTCCAGCAAGCCTTCGGCGCTGCGCTGTTCGACGCCGGCCGCGACGCCGCGCTGGCCCCCGGCCTGAAGGGCGACCCGGCGCACCTCGGCATCTACCGCGGCAACCTGGCGGCCAACTGGCGCCGCGCCCTGGCGTCGGCCTATCCGGCGCTGCGCCGGCTGGTGGGCGCCGAGTTCTTCGACGCCATGGCGCGCCGCGTCGGCCGCGCGCACCCGTCGCGCGATCCGGACCTGAACCGCTTCGGCGCCATGCTGCCGGACTTCCTCGACGGTTTCGCGCCGGCCGCCGACTATCCCTACCTGCCCGACGTCGCCCGCCTCGAATGGCTGGTGCACGAGGCGCATTACGCGCCGGACGGCCCGGGCGCCGGCGCGTCCGGCGCGGCCGCCGCGCTGGCGGCGCTGGACCCGCAGGCGTTCGAGGCCAGCCGCGCGCTGCTGCATCCGACGCTGCGCCTGCACGCTTCGCCGTGGGCGACCGTCGACCTGTGGCGCGCGCAGCAGCCGGACGGCCCCGAGCCGCCTGGCGATCCCCGGCGTGCCACCTGCGCGCTGGTGCTGCGGCCGCACTGGACGGTCGAGGTGACGGACATCGGTGCGCCCGAGCATGCGGCATTGGCCTGCCTGGCCGAAGGCGGCACGTTCGGCATGGCGCTCGACGCGGCGTTCGCGCTGGACGAGGACGTCGACGTGGCGGCCCACCTGGGACGCTGGCTGGGGCGCGGCGTCATCGTCGGCATCGTGCCGGCGCAGGCGGCAGGCTGAATCGGGAGCAGGCGAGGGGGAAGGCTAAGGGTAAGGCGAGGGGGGAAGGCAGGGGGGCCGCAGGCGCGGGCGCACCTGCGGAAGCCGGGCGCCGCGCGGAGGCGGCGCCGGGAGGTCAGTGATAGAAGGCGCGCAGGATGCGTGCTTCGCCGGAACCGTCGTGGTGCAATTCGTTGGCGGCGCGCGTGGCTTCCATCATGCGGGTCAGTTGCTCTTCCTCGAAGCGGGCCAGTTCCTCGTTGGCTGCGTTCAGGGCGGTCGCCAGCTTGGCGCGGGCGGCCTGGTACACGATGCCCGTGTAGTGATCGGTGTTCTTGAGCAGTTCTTCCGCATTTTCGATGACGAGACGCAGGTCGCCGATCAGTCGCTGCTGCGTCAGGGAGCTTGGGTCATGGGTTTCCATCTTCCTCACCTTTGGCCGAATGTTACGTCTTCAATATAGAGAAGGGGGACTGCCCAAGTTTGTCAGCGCGCAAACGCCAAACTTACCGCCGGGTACGGCTAATCCGGCGCACCCGCGGGGTGCGTCGCATGCGCCTAGCGCACGTCGATGCGGACGTCGCCCAGCGTAACGACCTGCCCGGTGCGGATCTTGGCAGTCTTGCGCAGTTCCTTCTTGCCGTCGACCGACACCGCGCCGCTGGCGACCACGTGCTTGCCGGCGCCGCCGCTGTCCACCACGCCCACCAGCTTGAGCAGCTGGTTGAGCTCGATGAACTCGGATGTCAGTTCAAATGTTGTCTTTTGCATATTGTATCCCTGGTTCGTGATGGACGTCGTACTGTTGGGTCCGTGTTATTTCGGGGCGCCGAAAAGCATCGTCCCCGCGCAGGCGGGGACCCAAGTTCGGCA
>DAMAFT010000196.1:0-7574 GCA_031995805.1 Massilia sp. | reverse complement strand
CGCCGCCAGCGCCGCCCCGTCCGCAGCCTCGTCTAGTTCTTTCGACCGCGCCGTACGCACCGCCGGCCGCCTGCTGGTGGGCGTCCTGTTCGTCTGGGCCGGCATCGACAAGGTGCAGGGCTGGCCCGGCGCGCTGCAGGAAGTGGCGGGCGGCGGGCTGCCGTTTCCGGCCCTGACGCTGGCGCTGACGATCCTGCTGCAGGTGGCGGCCGGCGCCGCCGTCATGCTGGGGCGCTGGCTGCGCCCCGCGTGCTGGGCGCTGGCCGCCTTCACGGCGCTGGCGACGGTGCTCTACCACGGCTTCTGGAACGCCGCCGGCGCGGCCCGCCATGCCGAGCTGATCACGTTCATGGAGCACGTCTGCATGGTCGGCGGCCTGCTGGTCGTGTCGACGCTGGAAGGCCGCCGCCCGCGCGCCTGACGGGTTCATCCCCTGGCCAGCGCCGCCTCCAGCGGGGCCAGCCGGGCCAGGGCGGCATCGTATTCGATGTCGTCGACGGCCGCGCGCAGCGGCGCCAGCAGGTCGGCGTGCGCACCGCCCAGCAGCGCCTCGAGCTCGGCCAGCGCATCGTCGGCGCGGGCGTCGTCGGCGCGCAGGAAGTCGCGCAAGCGGGACAGCAGCGCCGCGCTGTCGCCGGGCGCGGCCGGCGTGGCCGGCGTGTCTGCGGCGGCCGACGCATGCACCCGCGCCAGCCCTTCGAGCGCGCCCTCGAGCATCACCACCAGGTCCGGCGCCAGCATGGCGATGCGCTCCAGGCGCCCGCCGCGCAGGTCCTGTTCCAGCGTGCCCGCCAGCGCGGCCAGCGGCGCCATGCCGAGGTAGGTCGCGCCCGATTTCAGGTTGTGCGCCAGCCCCTGCAGCGGCGCGTAGTCGCCGCCGGCCAGCGCGTCGCGCATGCGCCGTGGCGCGTCGCCGTATTCCTGCAGGAAGCTGGCGATGCGCCTGTGCAGGCGCGCCGGCTGGCCGCCCGCGCTGGCCAGCGCGCGTTCCCAGTCGACGCCGCGCACCGGCGCCAGGCCGGCGCCCGCCACGGAAGCCGGCGCTTCCAGAGTTGCCGGCGCTGCCGGCTGGGGCACGCTGCGGCCCTGCAGGCGGCGCGGGTCGATCCACCGGAGCAGGGCGCGGAACAGCAGGTCCGGGTCGATCGGCTTGACCACGTGGTCGTTCATGCCCGCCTCCAGGCTCTTCTCGCGGTCGCCGGCCATCGCGTGCGCCGTCATCGCCACCACCGGCAGCGCCTCCCGGCCGGGCAGCGCGCGGATCAGGCGCGTGGCGCTCAAGCCGTCCATGCCGTGCATCTGGATGTCCATCAGCACCAGGTCGTAGTCGTCCCCGCGCACCATCTCGACGGCCTGGGCGCCGTCGGTGGCGACGTCCACGCGCACGCGCGCGGCGGCCAGGAAGTCGACCGCCACCTCGCGGTTGTTGGCGTTGTCGTCCACCAGCAGGATGCGCGCGCCGTCCAGGCGGTCCAGCTCGGCCGCGGCCACCGCGCCGCCGCGGCCGGCATCCTTGTCGCGCCCGTGCCCGGCCAGTTCCGGACGCAGCACCTGCACCAGGCTGTGGTACAGCAGCGCCGGTCCGACCGGCTTGGTGAGGAAGCCCGACAGCGGCAATTCGCCCTCGCGCTGCAGCACGCCCTCGCGGGTCCAGGCGCTGATCATCAGGATCGCCGGCGGCGCGGCGAAGCGGCGGTCGGCGCGGATGCGGCGGATCGTCTCGACGCCGTCCCAGCCGGGCATCAGGTAGTCCATCAGCACGACCTGGTAGGGCGCGTTGGCGTCCATCGCGGCGGCCAGGCGTTCCAGCGATTCCTCGCCCGAGGCGGCGGCGTCGGCATGGATGCCGAAGCCGCGCAGCATCTCGACCAGGGCGTCGCGCGCGCTGGCGCTGTCGTCCACGACCATCACGCGCATGCGCTGCAGCGCGGCGGCCGAAAGCGGGGCCGGGGCGCTGTCGGCCGGGGCGATGCCCAGCGGGACGGTGAAGCTGAAGCGGCTGCCCACGCCGGGCGTGCTGCTGACCTCGATGGTCCCGCCCATCAGTTCCACCAGCTGCTTCGAGATCGACAGCCCGAGGCCGGTGCCGCCGTACTTGCGCGTGACGGAGCTGTCGGCCTGGGTGAAAGACTGGAACAGGCGCGCCAGCTGTTCGGCGTCCATGCCGATGCCGGTGTCGCTGACGGCAAAGCGCAGCACCACCTGGCCGTCGCCGCGCTGGGCGACGTCGACGGCGACGACGATCTCGCCGTCCTCGGTGAACTTGACGGCGTTGCTGGTGAGGTTGACCAGCACCTGGCCCAGGCGCAGCGGGTCGCCCACCAGGCGCGCGGGCACGCCGCGCGCCACGCTGAACACCAGTTCGACGCGCCGGGCGTCGAGCTTGATGGCGCTCAGGCTGGACAAGTGCTCGAGCATCTCGTCGAGATCGAAGGGAACGCGGTCGACGCTCAGGCGGCCGGCCTCGATCCTGGAAAAATCGAGGATGTCGTTGACGATGCCGAGCAGGTGCTCGCCGGCGCCGAGGATCTTGCCGAGGTAGTTGCGCAGCTTCGGATTGGGGTCGGCCATCAGCGCCAGGCGGCTCATGCCGATGATGGCGTTCATCGGGGTGCGGATCTCGTGGCTCATGTTGGCCAGGAATTCGGACTTCATGCGGGTGGCCGCCTCGGCGCGCAGCATGGCGTCCTGGATGCCCTTGGTGCGCAGGCCCAGGATGCGCATGAACAGCAGCATGTCGATGGTGCCGCCGAACTGGGTCGCGTGCAGGGTCCAGAAATCGGCGTCCAGGTTGCCCTTGATGACTTCGGCGCCCACCACCGAGGTAACGAAGCTGGCGGCCCAGCCGAGCAGGAAGTAGGTGCCGACATGGTCGCCGCGGCGCGCGCGGCGGAAGGCGCCGGGCAGGCCGAGCAGCATCGGCATCGTGCCGAGGGTGCTGACCAGCGCGACCAGCAGTTCCTCGTGGATGATGCCGAGGACGAAGGCGACGGCGGTCAGCAGCGTGAGCAGGGCGCCGGTCTTCATCAGGAAGGAAAAGACACGGTTCTGCCCTGGCCGCGCCAGCGCGTGTTCGACGAACAGGTAGGCGCAGCACGAGCACAGCATGGTCACGACCCCGGTGGCGTGCACCGACATCCACATGTTCCCGGCATACAGGTACTGGCCGCCGACACCGGAGATGTTGGCCGAATACAGCAGCAGGCTGCCGACGTACAGCGCATACTTGCCGAAGATGGCCTCGCGCAGCGTGATCCATTGCGCCAGGCTGTAGAACACCAGGCACAAACCGAGGCCGTTCAGCAAGCCTTGCAGCATCTGCTCGCCGAGCGCCGCGCGGTTGAACGCATCGGGTTTGTGCAGGCGTACCGGCAATACCTTCGGCGCCTCGGTGTCGATGCGCAGCAGGGCCACGTACTCGACGCCCGGCTGCAGGTGCAGCAGGAACGCCGGGATGCGCCCGCCCAGGGCGCCGTCGCTCTTCGCGCCGTGGCCGCCCACCGCGTGGCGCTCGATGCGGCCGTCGCGCACCAGGTACAGATCGACCTGGTTGAGCAGGCCATAGTCGACGCTCAGCACCCAGTCGCCGTCGCCGCCCGCTACGGCGCGCAGCGGGATGCGCAGCCACACCGGCCCCTTTTGCACGCCCAGCGTGGCATACGGCGAGGGCGGCGCCGCGAAGCGCTCGGGCGCACCGGCCAGGGCCTCGGCGCGCAGGTTGCGTGCTGGGTCGGCCAGCACGCGCACGGCGGGCCAGGCCTCGACCGCGGCGTGGCGGTCGTCCAGCGCCAGCGGGGCGGCTGCCGACAGCAGGGGAAGCAGGGCAAGCAACAGCGCAAGAGTCCAGGTGCGCAGGGTGTACAGGTTCGGCATGGTTCGATGTTCGGATGCGGCGCGGGCCGCGCATTGCAGCCCGCTCGATGGCGTAAGTCGGGACGGGGATCCGGGTGGGAAATTCAGGCCGGCGCGTCGCGCCAGGCCACGCGGTTGCGGCCTTCCTGCTTGGCGCGGTAGAGCTGGGCGTCGGCCGCCTCGAACAGCTCGGCGGCGCTCTCCAGGCCGTCCTGGCCCAGCGTGGCGCCGCCGATGCTGACGGTGATTACCGGTCCCGCCAGCGAGTCCTCGTGCGCGATCTGCAGCGCGGCGACGGCGGCACGCAGCTCGTCGGCGACGACGCGGGCGTGGATGGCCGTCGTCTGGGGCATCAGCAGCACCAGTTCCTCGCCGCCGTAGCGCGCCGCCAGGTCGCCCGGGCGGCGCAGCCAGGCGCCGGCGCTGCGCGCCACCGCGCGCAGGGCGCGGTCGCCGGCCGGGTGGCCGTACAGGTCGTTGTACTGCTTGAAGCAGTCGATGTCGAGCACGGCCACCGACAGCGGCCAGCCGTTGCGTTGGGCGCGCTGCCATTCCATCGCATACAGCTCGTCGAAGCGGCGCCGGTTGGCCAGCTCGGTCAGGCCGTCGACGTTGGCCAGGCGCTCCAGCATGCGGCGCTGGCGCACCAGCTGCAGGTGCAGCGCCACGCGCGCCATCACGACGGTGGCGTTGAACGGCTTGGCGATGTAGTCGGAGGCGCCCATCTTGAGGCCGTTGGCCTCGTCTTCCGGGCGGTCCAGGCCGGAAATGAAGATCACCGAGATGCGTTCGGTGTGCGGATCGGCGCGCAGCCGCTGCAGCACTTCGTAGCCGCTCAGGTCGGGCATCATCACGTCCAGCAGCACCAGGTCGGGCGCATGGCGCGCCACCCGTTCCAGCGCCTGCTCGCCGTTCTTGGCCAGCAGTACCGTGTACTCCGGCTTGAGCAGTTCCGCCAGCACCTGGCGGTTGACCGGATCGTCGTCGGCGACCAGCACCTTTTGCGGTTCGATGAATTTCATGGAGAGGTTTCCGTGGAGGCGCCACGCGGGTCCGCGCCGGCGTCGAGCGCCGCTTCCAGCAATTCGAGCCGGGCCAGGGCGGCATCGTACTCGATGTCGTCGACGGCGGTGCGCACCGGTGCCAGCCGGGCCGCATGCGGTCCGCCCGCGAGCAGCGCCTCGAGTTCGGCCAGCACGTCCTCGGCGCGTGCGTCGTCGGTGCGCAGGAAGTCGCGCAGGCGCGCCAGCAGCGCGACGCTGTCGCCCACCGTGGCCGGCCGGCGCGTGGCCGCCGCCGCGCGTACCCGCGCCAGCCCTTCGAGCGCGCCCTCGAGCATCACCACCAGGTCCGGCGCCAGCATGGCGATGCGCTCCAGGCGCCCGCCGCGCAGGTCCTGTTCCAGCGTGCCCGCCAGCGCGGCCAGCGGCGCCATGCCGAGGTAGGTCGCGCCCGATTTCAGGTTGTGCGCCAGCCCCTGCAGCGGCGCGTAGTCGCCGCCGGCCAGCGCGTCGCGCATGCGCCGTGGCGCGTCGCCGTATTCCTGCAGGAAGCTGGCGATGCGCCTGTGCAGGCGCGCCGGCTGGCCGCCCGCGCTGGCCAGCGCGCGTTCCCAGTCGACGCCGCGCACCGGCGCCAGGCCGGCGCCCGCCACGGAAGCCGGCGCTTCCAGAGTTGCCGGCGCTGCCGGCTGGGGCACGCTGCGGCCCTGCAGGCGGCGCGGGTCGATCCACCGGAGCAGGGCGCGGAACAGCAGGTCCGGGTCGATCGGCTTGACCACGTGGTCGTTCATGCCCGCCTCCAGGCTCTTCTCGCGGTCGCCGGCCATCGCGTGCGCCGTCATCGCCACCACCGGCAGCGCCTCCCGGCCGGGCAGCGCGCGGATCAGGCGCGTGGCGCTCAAGCCGTCCATGCCGTGCATCTGGATGTCCATCAGCACCAGGTCGTAGTCGTCCCCGCGCACCATCTCGACGGCCTGGGCGCCGTCGGTGGCGACGTCCACGCGCACGCGCGCGGCGGCCAGGAAGTCGACCGCCACCTCGCGGTTGTTGGCGTTGTCGTCCACCAGCAGGATGCGCGCGCCGTCCAGGCGGTCCAGCTCGGCCGCGGCCACCGCGCCGCCGCGGCCGGCATCCTTGTCGCGCCCGTGCCCGGCCAGTTCCGGACGCAGCACCTGCACCAGGCTGTGGTACAGCAGCGCCGGTCCGACCGGCTTGGTGAGGAAGCCCGACAGCGGCAATTCGCCCTCGCGCTGCAGCACGCCCTCGCGGGTCCAGGCGCTGATCATCAGGATCGCCGGCGGCGCGGCGAAGCGGCGGTCGGCGCGGATGCGGCGGATCGTCTCGACGCCGTCCCAGCCGGGCATCAGGTAGTCCATCAGCACGACCTGGTAGGGCGCGTTGGCGTCCATCGCGGCGGCCAGGCGTTCCAGCGATTCCTCGCCCGAGGCGGCGGCGTCGGCATGGATGCCGAAGCCGCGCAGCATCTCGACCAGGGCGTCGCGCGCGCTGGCGCTGTCGTCCACGACCATCACGCGCATGCGCTGCAGCGCGGCGGCCGAAAGCGGGGCCGGGGCGCTGTCGGCCGGGGCGATGCCCAGCGGGACGGTGAAGCTGAAGCGGCTGCCCACGCCGGGCGTGCTGCTGACCTCGATGGTCCCGCCCATCAGTTCCACCAGCTGCTTCGAGATCGACAGCCCGAGGCCGGTGCCGCCGTACTTGCGCGTGACGGAGCTGTCGGCCTGGGTGAAAGACTGGAACAGGCGCGCCAGCTGTTCGGCGTCCATGCCGATGCCGGTGTCGCTGACGGCAAAGCGCAGCACCACCTGGCCGTCGCCGCGCTGGGCGACGTCGACGGCGACGACGATCTCGCCGTCCTCGGTGAACTTGACGGCGTTGCTGGTGAGGTTGACCAGCACCTGGCCCAGGCGCAGCGGGTCGCCCACCAGGCGCGCGGGCACGCCGCGCGCCACGCTGAACACCAGTTCGACGCGCCGGGCGTCGAGCTTGATGGCGCTCAGGCTGGACAAGTGCTCGAGCATCTCGTCGAGATCGAAGGGAACGCGGTCGACGCTCAGGCGGCCGGCCTCGATCCTGGAAAAATCGAGGATGTCGTTGACGATGCCGAGCAGGTGCTCGCCGGCGCCGAGGATCTTGCCGAGGTAGTTGCGCAGCTTCGGATTGGGGTCGGCCATCAGCGCCAGGCGGCTCATGCCGATGATGGCGTTCATCGGGGTGCGGATCTCGTGGCTCATGTTGGCCAGGAATTCGGACTTCATGCGGGTGGCCGCCTCGGCGCGCAGCATGGCGTCCTGGATGCCCTTGGTGCGCAGGCCCAGGATGCGCATGAACAGCAGCATGTCGATGGTGCCGCCGAACTGGGTCGCGTGCAGGGTCCAGAAATCGGCGTCCAGGTTGCCCTTGATGACTTCGGCGCCCACCACCGAGGTAACGAAGCTGGCGGCCCAGCCGAGCAGGAAGTAGGTGCCGACATGGTCGCCGCGGCGCGCGCGGCGGAAGGCGCCGGGCAGGCCGAGCAGCATCGGCATGATGCCCAGCGAGCCGATGATCGCGACGATCTGCTCGTCGTCGAGGAAACCGAGCGCGAACGTCACCGAGGACAGCAGGCACAGCGCGGCGCCGGCGGTCATCAGGCGCTTGAAGATGCGGTCCAGGCCGGGCCGCGGCAGGGCGCTGCCCACGAACAGGTAGGCGCCGCAGGCG
>DAMAFT010000195.1:0-7603 GCA_031995805.1 Massilia sp. | reverse complement strand
GGCGCTGGTGCGGATGACGAGCGCCTGCGGGTCCGAGTCGAGCACGCGTCGTTCCGCATCGGCCTTGCTGCGGCCGTACACGTTCAGCGGCGCGACCGGGTCGGATTCGACGTAGGGTCGGCCCAGGGTGCCGTCGAACACCAGGTCGCTGGAAAAGGTCATGAAGCGCAGCGCGTGGCGGATCGCGGCCAGCGCCAGGATGGTCGCGCCGTGGGCGTTCTCGCGCATGCAGCGCTCGACGTCGTCCTCGGCCTCGTCGACGCGCACGTAGCCGCCGGCGTTGACGATCGCCCACGGCTTGAAGCGCACGATCGCGGCCTCGACCGACGCCGGGTCGGCGATGTCCATTTCCTGCCGGGTCAGCACGTGGCAGGCCAGGTTGCGGCGCTCGCAGATGCGGGCGAAGGCGCGGCCGAGCGTGCCGGTGGCGCCGGTGATCAGGATCGGTTGCGGGAAGGCCGAGCGGAACGCGCCGCGCTCGGCGATGTCGGCCACCGCCGTCGGCGTCGCCACCGGCCTGGCCCAGAAGCGTCCCGGCCGGCGCCACCAGCCCTGGCCCTGCAGTACCGGGGCCGACAGCGGCCGGCCGCTGGCCAGCTCGCGCATCAGCGTGGCCACGGCGGTCGGACGCGGCTGCGGGCCGCGCACGTCGAACGGGCCGGACTCGTAGTAGCCGCGGCAGGCGGTGACCAGGCAGTTCCAGTCGTAGGAGCCGAGCAGGGCCCAGACCGTGACGGCGCGGATGTCGGCGCCGCCCTGCTGCACCTTTTTCGCCGCGTTCCAGATCTCGACCAGCCAGCGCAGCTGGTCTTCTCGGTTGGCGTCGATGTGGGCCTCGGTGACCGCGATCGGCAGGCCGTAGCGGTCCCAGGTTTCCTGCAGCAGCGGGCCGATGCCCGGCGTCGGGGTGGCCAGCACGCGCGGGCATTCGATGTCGGCGTGGGCGACGCCGCCGTGTTCGAAGCGATGGGTTTCGGGATAGCGCTCGGGACGGTGGTCGAGCCAGCGCTCGCTGGTGATGTAGTAGTTGACGCCGATGATGTCGGGCGGGCAGGGATTGTCCCTGAACCACAGCAGCTCGGCGGCGGCCGCGCCGTGCTCGACCAGGTAGTGCCACAAGGGGTGTTCCTGGTCGATCTTCCCGCACAACAGGTCCCAGGCCAGCCAGCGGCGCTCGTTGTAGAAGTTCGTCATCGCGGCCATTTCCGGCGTGCCGTAGGTGCGCGACAGGTCGTCGGTCTGCACCAGCTTCGCGTCCGGGTTGACCGCGCGGATCGCGCGCATCGACAGTACCGTCGCGCGGCACTGGTTGACCAGGGCGCGGATGAAGGCGTCGTGGGTGTCGCCGTGCGGGTACCAGACCCCGTTCAGGCCGGAAAAGCGGGCCGTCGTGCAGGGCTCGTTGACCGGGGTCCAGTATTCGACCCAGGGATAGCGCCGGGCCACGGCGCCGGCATATTCGGCCAGCTTGTCCGGGAAGTCCGGGGCGACCAGGCTCGTATGGCGCGGCCCGCTGCCATGGTGGATCAGGCCGACGATGGGATTGACGCCCAGTTGCTGCAGCACCGGCAGGCGCTCGTCCGACCATGACCAGTCGGCCGACGCGACGCCATCCGGCGCCGTGCGCTCCCACAGCACCGGGTAGCGGATGGCGCGGATGCCGAGCGAGGCGAAGCGCTCCAGGTCCTGCAGGCGTTCTGCATGGCCGTTGCGGTCCATCTGGGAAAAGTATTCGTCGCGTACGCGGTTGACGGTGCATTCGAGGCCGCCCCAGAGCTGGAGTGGAGAACTTGCTGGCTGAATATGACTGTTAAGATTCATGAGCATTCCCTGCGTATATGAGACAAGTTCCAAGCCTAGACAAGCAGCACGGCTCGTTATGTGGTCTGGCCCACATATAAGCGAGATTTAGGAGTAGTCCTACGAACTGTAATCGCGCCATATAGCACGACGCGGACGGCGCGCACCTTGACAGGGCGCCACCGCTTCACGGATGCTCGTCGTGCACAGGAAGGGAGAGAGCGATGTACATGGTGTACTGGACAGTCGTGGCCGGCGACGGCGACGATGACGACGAGGAGGGCGGCCCGCATGCGCGGCCGTTCGCCACCGATGCGATGGTGGATGCGATGCGTTTCATGGAAGACCTGCGCCGGCGCCAGCGCGAGGGAGAGGCCATCCGGTTCGTGACCATGTGTTCCGAGCATCCGGACGCGGTCGGGCATCCGGGCGTGGACGTGACCGGACCCGGCTACGACTGGAAGAAGCGGCGCCGGTAGCGCGAGCCGCTGGCGGGCATGCCTTTACGCCAACCCGGCCGCCAGCGTGGCCAGCACGTGCTTGAGCACCTTGCCGCTCGGCGCGGCCGGCAGCGCGTCCAGCATGACGATGCGCGCCGGCCGCTTGTACGGCGCCAGCCGCTGCGCCGCCCAGGCGCGCAGTTCGTCCGGGGCGGGCGCCCGGCCCTGCGCCGGCTGCACGAAAGCCACCACTTCCTCGTCGCCGTCCGCCACCGTGCGCCCGACCACCGCCGACTGCGTCACGCCCGGATGGGCGTTCAGCGCCGTCTCGACTTCCAGCGGGTAGACGTTGAAGCCGCCGCGGATGATGACTTCCTTGCTGCGCCCGACGATGAACAGCGCCCCGTCGGGCGCGCGGCGCGCCATGTCGCCCGTGTCCAGCCAGCCGCCCGGGCGCAGGGCGGCGTCGGTGAGCGCTTGCTCGCGGTAGTAGCCGCGCATCAGGTTGGGGCCGCGCACCCACAGCGCGCCGGGCCCGTCGTCGCCGGGCGCCAGGTCGTTCCCGGCGCGGTCCAGCAGGCGCGTTTCCACGCCCGGGATCGCCATCCCGACCGAGGTGTCGGCGCGCGGCGCGTCCAGGCGGGTCTGGCTGACCGTGGGCGCCGCTTCCGTCAGGCCGTAGCCGTTGTGCAGCGGCACGCCCAGCAGCGCCTCGACGCGGCGTTTCAGTTGCGGGTCGAGCGGCGCGCCGCCGGCGTAGGCGAAGCGCAGGCGCGAAGCCAAGGGAGAGGATGGCGGCGCGTCCGCCACCCCGGGCAGGGCCAGCAGGCGCGCATACATGGCCGGCACGCCCTGCACGATGGTCAAGCCGTCGTCGCGCAGCGCCGCCAGCATGGCTTCCGGCGCGAAGCGCGGCGCCAGCTGCAGGCAGGCGCCGGCGTATAGCGTGCCGAGCATCACCGAGGTCAGTCCGTACACGTGCGAGACGGGCAGCACGCCCCAGGCGCGGTCGCTTGGTACCAGGCCGCGCAGGCGGCTCGACACGGCCGCCACGTACAGCAGGCTGCGGTGGCTCAGCATCACGCCCTTCGGCCGGCCGGTGGTGCCGGTGGTGTAGACCAGGGCCGCGACGGGTTCCGGCCCCGGGGCTTCGGGCAGGCACGCGTCGTCGCGCGGACCGGCCATGAGGCCGTCGGCGGGATCGCCGTACGCCGTGGCCCCGGCGCGCAGCGCGTGCGCGGCCGCTTCCGGCGACACGCCCGCCGTGTACAGCGCGAGGCGCGCCCCGCCGTGCGCGCGGATGGCGCCCAGCTCGGGCGCCGTCAGGCGCGCATTCACGTTGACGATCCAGGCGCCCAGCGTCGAGGCGGCGAACACCAGCGCCACCTGGGCCACGCAATTCTCGCCCGCCAGCAGCACCCGGTCGCCGGGGCGCACGCCGCGTTCGCGCAGCAGCGCCGCGTGGCGGTCGACCATGGCCACCAGTTCGCGGTAGCTGACGGTGCGGCCGGCCTCGGCCAGCGCCGGGGCGTCCGGCGCACGGGCGCAGGCCAGGCGCGGGATGGCGTCGATGCGCGCGGGCAGGCCGGCCAGCAACTGGCCGACGTCGATCGTGGATGCAGGGTTCATGCCGGGTCCTTGCCGAAGCGGGGGCGCGATGATAACCGGAGCCCGGCGGCGGCGCCAGGAAAACGATGGGCCGCGCGAAGCGGCCCATGGGGGGAGGACGGGAGGCGGCTCAGGCCAGCGCGTGCATGACGTCGCGCACCGGAATCGCCTTGACCCAGTCGTGGCGCTGGTGGGCGGTGATGACGGTGCTGTTGGCCTTGTCGACCGGCGCCCATTCCGGCGTCTTCTGGCGCATCAGCGCCACCACCGGCACGCCGACCGCGTTCGCCAGGTGCATCACGGCCGTCTCGACCGAGACGATCAGGTCGCACTGGGCCAGCATGGCCGGCAGCTGGAAGAAATTCTCGTTGGCGCTGAACAGCTCGGTGCGGTCGAGCTTGCGCTCGGCCAGCAGCGCCTTGACGCGCTCGACTTCCTGGGGCACGGCGTTGACGATGAAACAGGCGTCGTGCCATTCCGGCTGGGCGCGCATGGTGGTGATGAGTTCGACCACGCGCTCGACCGGCCAGCAGCGCTTGCGGGTCTTGGCGAACGGGTTGATGAAGACCAGCTTGCCCTGGCGGCGGTCGAAGCCCCACTCGTGCAAGCGCGCGCGGGCGCCGTCGACGAAGCGCTCGGGGATGTGCACGAACGGGATGCGCGCCGCCGGCGGGATGTCGACGCCCGCCAGCTGGCGGAACCATTCCGCATGCACGTCGCTGATGTGCGGCGCGCTGCTGCGGTCGGCCACGTCGGGGTCGAGGCTGGCGTCGAGCTTGCGGTAGGCGGGCCAGTGGCGCAGGCCGAGCAGGCCCAGCGGCTTCTTGAGCCCGACGACGAAGCCGTCCGGGCTGATCTCGCGCGCCAGGCTGGCGTAGAAATGCGGGCGCAGCGTGGCGAGCGACACGACGATCGGGTAGCGCTCGCCCTGGGCTTCCTTGATCGATTGCTGGAACAGCTCGGGCGAATAGTTCTGGTCGTACACCTTGTCGATGAACTCGCAGGCGGCCAGCCAGTCGTACAGCACGTTCTTCTTGAGGTGCGGCCACTGGGTGGCGTCGCCGGTGCGGCGCACCTCGTCGACCCACAGGTGCATCTCGAGGTGCGGGTACGCCTGCGCGAACGCCTGGAAGCAGTTCTGCAGATACGTGTAGTCGCCCAGCGCCAGGTGGGCGATGAACAGGATTTTGTCCGACTTCGCGAGGAGATCGGAAGGAATGAGAGGTACGTTCATTGTCTCTTACGGGTCGCCTGCCAGTTGGAAAAGAACCGACGCCGCCAGTGATACACCAGTGATACAGATCAGGGGGAGCTGCCGCGGCAGCACCGTCCGGTCGGCTGGCCGCCTTCCGGCGCCTTGCGGCCGGAACGAGCGCTACCGCCAACTCTCATGTTTCAGCAAATTGTCACAAATTGTAGTCTAAACCGGGGAGCGGCGTCACTGCCAGCCCTATTTTTGGACGCTTTGTCCTGCGCCAGCAACAGGTCTGAACGGCTTGGCAAGAGTTTGTCCCCGGTTCTACATATTGACGACAAAATTTCACATCAGGATGACATCGTACTGTTCCTGGTGGTAGCCTTTTTCGACCTGCAGCGAGATTTTCTTGCCGATGAAGTCGCCCAGCATGGCCAGGTGCTGCGATTCCTCTTCCAGGAACAGGTCGACCACTTCCTGCGAGGCGAGGATGCGGAATTCGCGCGGGTTGAACTGCTTGGCCTCGCGCAGCAGTTCGCGCAGGATCTCGTAGCAGATCGTGCGCGAGGTCTTCACCTGCCCCTTGCCGGCGCAGGCGGGGCAGGGCTCGCACAGGATGTGCGCCAGCGACTCGCGCGTGCGCTTGCGGGTCATCTCGACCAGGCCCAGCGCCGAGAAGCCGCTCACCGACACCTTGGTGCGGTCGCGCGAGAGCGTCTTGCGCAACTCGGCCAGCACGGCGTTGCGGTGCTCGGGGTTTTCCATGTCGATGAAGTCGAGGATGATGATGCCGCCCAGGTTGCGCAGGCGCAGCTGGCGCGCGATGGCGTGCGCCGCTTCCAGGTTGGTCTTGAAAATCGTGTCGGCGAAGTTGCGGCCGCCGACGTAGCCGCCGGTGTTGACGTCGATGGTCGTCATCGCCTCGGTCTGGTCGACGATCAGGTAGCCGCCCGATTTCAGGTCCACGCGCCGGCCGAGGGCGCGCAGGATTTCCTCTTCCACGCCGTACAGGTCGAACAGCGGCCGCTCGCCGGTGTAGTGCGCCATGCGCGACAGCACGCTCGGGGTGTAGACCTGGGCGAATTCGGCCAGCTTGAGGAAGTTCTCGCGCGAATCGACCTGGATGCTGGCCGTCTCGTCGTGCACGAAGTCGCGCAGCACGCGCTGGGCCAGGCTCAGGTCCTGGTACAGCAGGCTGGTGGCGGGGCGGGTGCGCGCGCCGTTGACGATCGCCCCCCAGGTCTTGCGCAGGTAGTCGACGTCGGCCGCGAGGTCGGCGTCGGACGCTTCCTCGGCCTGGGTGCGCACGATGTAGCCGCCCTTTTCCTCGGGCGGCAGCAGGCCCTGCAGGCGCGCCCGCAGCGCCTCGCGCTCGCTTTCCTTCTCGATCTTTTGCGAGATGCCGATGTGCTTGTCCTGCGGCAGGTAGACCAGCATGCGGCCGGCGATCGAGATCTGGGTCGACAGGCGCGCGCCCTTGGTGCCGATCGGGTCCTTGATCACCTGCACGGTCAATACCTGGCCGTCGAACAGCAGCTTCTCGATGGGTGTCGGCGTGCTGCTGCTGCCGTCGTGCGGCCGCGCTTCCCAGATGTCGGCCACGTGCAGGAAGGCGGCGCGTTCCAGGCCGATGTCGATGAAGGCCGACTGCATGCCCGGCAGCACGCGCACCACCTTGCCCAGGTAGACGTTGCCGGCCAGGCCGCGGGTGAGCGTGCGCTCGATGTGTAATTCCTGCACGGCACCCTGCACCACCAGCGCGACGCGCGTTTCCTGTGGGGTGATATTGATCAGGATGTCTTCAGTCATGGAGCCGGGCCGCGCGGTTATTGTTCAGAGCGACATCATACACGGTGGGGGGAAGGGCCGTCGGCCCCGGACGACCGGTTCTTTACAGGGGATGGATGCCGGCCTTCTGCAGCAATCGCGCCGTCTCGAACACCGGCAAGCCCATGATGCCCGAGTGGCTGCCCTCGATGTGCTCGATGAACAGCGCCGCCAGCCCCTGGATGCCGTAGGCGCCGGCCTTGTCGTAGGGTTCCGGGGTGGCGCAGTAGGCGCGGATCGCCTCGGGCGACAGCGCCGCGAAGCGCACGTTCGACACCTGCGTCGCCTGCTCGACGATGCCGGTGTAGTGCACCGCGATCGAGGTCAGGACCTGGTGCGTGCGCCCCGACAGCCGCTCCAGCATGGCGACGGCTTCCTTCGGGTCGGCCGGCTTGCCGAGGATCTCGCCGTCGATGGTGACGGTGGTGTCGGCCGACAGCACCGGGCGCAGCGGCATGCGCCGCAGGTGCAGCACGTTCCAGGCGAACGCGCCCTTTTCGCGGGCGACGCGGGCCACGTAGTCCAGCGCCTGCTCGCCGGGCAGCACGTCCTCGCTGACGTCGATGCCGCGCGCCGGGTCGGAGCGCAGGCTGAGCAGCTCGAACTCGATGCCCACCTGGCGCAGCAGTTCGCGCCGGCGCGGACTCTTCGAGGCAAGGTAGATCTTCCTGGCGGACGGGGACGAGGTGGGCATGGCGCAGGCTCAGACGCGGTGGTAGGGATGGTTCTGGGT
>DAMAFT010000194.1:0-7635 GCA_031995805.1 Massilia sp. | reverse complement strand
GCTGATGGGCCGGCTGTCGCCACTGGACGGCATCGGCCCGCGCGACCTGCACCTCGACAAGCTCGTGAACCGCGCCAACGACGGCCGGGTCGCCGAAGTGGTGTTGGCGACCAATTTCACCAACGAGGGCGAGGCGACCGCCCACTACATCAGCGAGATGCTGAAGGCGCGTGGGCTGAAGGTCAGCCGGCTGGCGCGCGGCGTGCCCGTGGGGGGCGAACTCGAGTACGTGGACGCCGGCACCATCGCGCGCGCCATGCTCGACAGGCGCAGTGCATAATGGGCCTCCCGTGAGGGTAGCGGCCCTGCTTTGACGGTGCGCAAAGTGGGTGCAGCGTGTCCGCTGCTATCGTGGGGATACTTTGACCGGACCCCAGCATGCACCTCGTCGACATCACGATGTTCTATGCCGCCGAAGGCGGCGGCGTCAGTACCTACCTGAACGCCAAGGCGCACTGGCTGGCGCGCCGCAGCCACGTGCGCCACACCATCATGAGCCCCAACGTCGAGACCTGCGGCGCGCGCGTGCCCGCGCTGGTCCGCATCCCGGCCGCCGGGCTGCCCGGCTTCCACGGCTTCCGCATGCCGCTGTCGGTGGCGGGGCCCGCGCGCCTGCTGGCGTCGGCCCGTCCCGACCTCGTGGAAGCCGGCGACGCCGGGCATTGCGCCTGGGCCGCGCTGCGCATGCGCGCGCGCCACGACATCCCCGCGGTCGCTTTCTACCACTCCGACCTGCCGCGCCTCGTGCAGCCGCGCCTGGGCAGCCTGGCCGCGCGTGGCACCTGCAACTACCTCGCCCGGCTGTACCGCCAGTACGACCTGGTGCTGGCGCCCAGCCGCGCGATGGTGCAGCAGCTCGACGCCATCGGCGTGCGCGGCGTCGTGCACCAGCCCCTCGGCATCGACAGCGCCGTGTTCCGGCCCCAGCACCGCGACGACGCGCTGCGCCGGCGCCTGGGCCTGGACCCCGGCGTGCGCCTGCTCGTGTACGCCGGCCGCTTCACGCCGGAAAAGAAGCTCGACGTGCTGGTGCGCGCGGTGCGCCGGCTGGGCCCGCGCTACCACCTGCTGCTGGTCGGCTCGGGCACGGCGCCGGAGCCGGCGCCGAACGTCACGCGCATCCCGTTCGAGCGCGACCAGCGCCGCCTGGCGCGCCTGCT
Organism: Massilia sp.; assembly: GCA_031995805.1. Lineage (GTDB taxonomy): Bacteria > Pseudomonadota > Gammaproteobacteria > Burkholderiales > Burkholderiaceae_D > Telluria. The sequence continues at coordinate 6,475 of DAMAFT010000194.1, read as the reverse complement.
GGCCGGCTGCGACGTGCTGGTGCACCCGGGCGACCGCGAGACCTTCGGGCTGATCGTGCTCGAAGCGATGGCCTGCGGCCTGCCGGTGGTGGGCGCCAACGGCGGCGGCATCGCGGAACTGGTCGATGCCGACACCGGCCTGCTGGCCGAACCCGACAGCGTGGACAGCCTGGCAGGCGCCATCGAGGCCATGTACCAGCGCGACATGGCGCGCATGGGCACGGCGGCGCGGCGCAAGGCGGCCGAGCGCTACGACTGGAACGAAATCCTGCCGCAGGTGCTGGGACGCTACGACGGCCTGCTGGCGCGTCGCGCTCATGCGGCGCCCGAACCGGAGACTGCCTGTGCCGTCGACTGAAACGCCCATCGAGCACGCCGGCGCTTGCGCCGCGCCGTCCGCCGCTTCTTCCACCCCGGCCACCTCCGCCGCGCCGATGCTGTGCGTGTCGATCCACGACGTGGCCCCGGCCACCTGGGCCGATTGCCTGCGCCTCGTGCAGGCCGTGCGCGAGGTGGCCGACATCCCCCTGACCTGGCTGGTCGTGCCGCATTATCACTTCCGTCCCGAACGCTCGGCGGCCATGGAAGCCTGCCTGGACGTGGTGCTGGAGCGCGGCGACGAACTGGCGCTGCACGGCTACAGCCACCTCGATACCGAAGCCAACAGCGGCGGCTTGCGCGGCCGCTTCCTGCGCAACGTCTACACCCGCCGCGAGGGCGAATTCGCGGCCCTGGACGAAGCGGAAGCCCAGCGCCGCCTGGAACTGGGACGCGCCTGGTTCGCGGAACGCGGCTGGACGCCGTCCGGCTTCGTCCCGCCCGCCTGGCTGCTGGGCAAGGGCGCCTGGCGCGCCCTGCGCGCCTCGGGCTTTGCTTATACCAGCACCTTCAGCCATTTCCACTGCCTGCCGGGCGCCGGCGCGGGAGTCGATGCGGTGGGTGGCGTGGCGGGCGGCGGGCGCGCCGTGCTGTCGCCGTCGCTGGTCTATGCGGCGCGCAACCGCGGCGGACGCCTGCTGTCCCCGCGCATCGCCGACGCCACCGCGGCCATGCTGGCCAACGCGCCGCTGGTGCGCTTCGGCCTGCATCCGCCGGATGCGCGCTACCCGGAACTGCTGCGGCACACGCAGCGCGTGCTGGAACGCCTGCTCGAACAGCGCGAGGCCGTGACCAAGGTGGAGTGCGCGCGCCGGCTGATGCTGGCGCCGGCGGCGGGTGAGGCGCCGGTGCAGGCGCCGATGCAGGCGCCGGCGATCGTGATCGGGGCGGTTGCAACGGCCGCAGTGGACGGAGCACGGCCGGCGGCAGCCGTTGCCGCGGCGCAAGCGCAGGACGATGGCGGCGCTGATGACAGTGTCGTCGCGGACGTCGCCGTCGCGGATGCGCATGGCGTGGACGAAGGCGAGGGCGAGCGCGCGGCGGGCATGCATGCCGTCGATGCGGATGCCGAGGACAGCCATGCCCTCGACGCGGAGGAGCACGTCGCGGAGGAGCACGTTGCGGACGCGCATGTCGCGGACGCGCATGTCCAGGCCCAAGCCTGGGCCGGCGACCAGGCCGAGGCCCAGGTCCAAGCCCAAGTCCAGGCCGACACGCAAGCCCCAACCGTCGTTCAAGCCCGCGCCGATACCCACGCCGACACCCACGTCGACGCCCCGGCCGACGCCCTGGCCGAGTTGCCACCGGCGCAGGCACCCGATGCGCCCCATCCCGGTATCGACTTCGGCAGCCGTCACCGCATCGTGCCGACGTTCGCCCGCATTCCCGTCTCCGGCAGGCGCGGCGGCAGGAGCGGCCGTGCGCCGGCCGGCGGCGCTACCAGTACGGCCCCCACCATCCGCCCGGCCAGCGGCCCATCCCCCAGCCGGCATAGTAGTGCGGATCGGGACCGTAGCGCTGCAGGTCGTCCTTGGCGCTGAGGTTCAGCACGCAACTGCGCCACGGATCGGACCCGGCCGTATAGCCGAGGCGTGAGCAGGCCGGGCCGTACACGACCATCATGTGCTCGACCTGCGCCTGGACCTGCGCCGCGCGTTCCTGCGGCGTCGAGCACGCCGGCAAGGACAGCAGCAGGGCAGGCGCCAGCGCCATGGCCAGGGCGGGCCGCGCGAACGCGGCAAGCGGTCGCGGCAGCAAAGGCTGCGGCTTCATGAAGCGGTCTCCTCGTACGCGGCACGCGACCTGCGCGCCTGTCATCATCAGGATAGGCGGGATCGCGTGGTGCTTGCGAAACTGGCTCAAAGGGCGGCGGGGAACCAGATCGGGTAGCGACTGTCGAGTGCTCGCCCAGAAATAGGTTTTCTGGCAAGATGCGCCTTTTCGAAGGATGAAGCGCATGCGAACACGCCGCTGGCTGACCTGGGGGACCCGTGTGGCGCTGGCCATCGCGGCATTGCTGGCGCTGGCCGTGCTGGGCGCCTGGTTGTACCTGCGCGCCAGCCTGCCGCAGCTCGAGGGCATGCGCCGCTCGCCCCTGCTGTCGGCGCCGGTGACCGTGGCGCGCGACGCCGACGGCGTGCCCACGATCAGCGGCGCGAACCGGCTCGACCTGGCCTATGCCACCGGCTTCGTGCATGGCCAGGAGCGCTTCTTCCAGATGGACCTGCTGCGCCGCAGCGCCGCCGGCGAGCTGGCCGAGCTGTTCGGCGCGCGCGCGCTGCCGCTCGACCGCGCGCACCGGTTGCACCGCTTCCGCGCCCGCGCCGAGCTTGCGCTGCGCGGTTTCGCGCCGGCCGAGCGCGCCTTCGTCGAGCGCTACGCCGCCGGCGTCAACGACGGCCTGGGCGCGCTCGGCGCGCAACCGTTCGAATATGCGCTGACCGGCACCGCCCCGCGCGCCTGGACGCCGGCCGATTCGCTGCTGGTCGTGTGGGCGATGTACTTCGATTTGCAAGGCAACCAGGAACCGCGCGAGCTGGCGCGCGGCTGGCTCGCCGCCGGCCTGGACGACGCCCAGCGCGCCTTCCTGCTGCCGGAAGCAAGCGGCTGGGATGCGCCGCTCGATGCGGCGGCGATCGCCGCCGCCGCGCCGCCGCTCCCTCTCGCCGCGCCGGCCTGGTGGGGCCGCAAGGATGCCGTGCCGGCGCGCCAGGTGGCCGGCATCGGCTTCACCGACGCCGTCGGCAGCAACAACTTCGCGCTGGCCGGCAGCCGCAGCGCCGGCGGCGCGGCGATCGTCTCGGACGACATGCACCTCGGCCTGCAGTTGCCGAACATCTGGTACCGGCTGGCGCTGCGCTTCACCGATGCGCAGGGGCGGGCGCGGCGCCTGGTCGGGGTCAGCCTGCCGGGCGCGCCGCCGCTCGTCATCGCGGGCAGCAACGGCCACGTCGCCTGGGGCTTCACCAACAGCTATGCCGATACGCTCGACCTGGTGCGCCTCGGGCGCGACGAGGCGCATCCGGGACAACTGCGCCTGCCGTCCGGCTGGGAGACGCCGGTGACGCACGTCGAGACCATCCTGGTGAAGGGCGAGACGGCGCAGCGCCTCGCGGTGCGCGAGACCAGCCTGGGGCCGGTGCGCGCGGCCGGCGCCGAGGTCTACGCCGTGCACTGGGTCGCCCATGCGCCCGCTGCGCTGAACCTGAACCATTTGCAGCTGGAGACGTCGGTCACGCTGGACGAGGCGCTGGACGCGGCCGCCGCCGACGGCATCCCGGCCCAGAACATCGTCCTGGGTGACGCGCGCGGCAACATCGGCTGGACCATCGCCGGCGCGCTGCCGCGCCGCGCGCAGGGCGGGACGGCGGTGTCGTATCCGCTGGCCGCAGGCGGCCCGTTGCCGACCTGGAACGGCCTGCTGCCAGCGTCCGGGCATCCGCGCGTGGTCAATCCGGCGTCCGGCCTGCTGGTGACGGCCAACAGCCGCCAGCTTGCCGGCGCCGGCGCCGAGGTGCTGGGCGACGGCGGCTTCGACCTGGGCGCCCGGGCGCGCCAGTTGCGCGACGGCCTGGCGGCGCTGCCCGCCGGCGCCGACGTCGGGGCGGCGTTCCGCACCGTGCTGGACGACCGCGCCCTGTACATCGACGGCTGGCGCCGCCGTGCGCTCGCCGCGCTCGACGGGGAGGCCGGCGCCGGCAATGGGCAACGCGCCGCATTCGCGCGCCTGCTGCGCGAGAGCTGGGACGGCCATGCCAGCATCGGCTCGGTCGGCTATCGCCTGGCGCAGCAGTACCGCTGGTCGCTGTACGAACTGCTGTTCGCCGGCGCGGACGCGGAAATGCGCAAGCTCGACCCGAAGGCGACCATGCTGGCGGCGACGTCGCGCTGGTCCGACGTCGTCGCGCGCCTGCTCGACGACCGCCCGGCCGCCTGGCTGCCGGCCGGCTACGCGAGCTGGCAGGCGCTGGAACTGGCGGCCGTCGACCGGACGATCGCCGAGGTCACCAGGGACGGCACGCCGCTGGCCCAGGCCACTTGGGGCCGCCGCAACACGGCGGCGATCGCGCACCCGGTCGCGGCGGCGCTGCCGCCCCTGCTGGCACGCTGGCTGGCCGCGCCGCCGGACCCCTTGCCGGGCGACGGCAACATGCCGCGCGTGGCGGGGCCGAAGTTCGGCCAGTCGGAGCGCATGACCGTGTCGCCGGGGCGGGAAGAGGAGGGCTTGTTCGACATGCCGGGCGGGCAGAGCGGGCATCCCCTGTCGCCGTTCTTCCTGAAAGGGCACGCGGATTGGGTCAAGGGCACGCCGACACCGCTGTTGCCGGGGCCGGCACGCCATGCGCTGACGTTCCAGCCTTGAGCGGCGCCGCGCCGGCAAATGAGGCATGTGCACGACCATCTTTCATTGCCGATTCTTTTAAAAATTGTCGCGCGCGTGCGTTCTGGTAACGCGGGCACAACGTGTCCACCTAAAATTGTTTCCAGGCATACACTTTTATTTGTAGATGTATTATGCTCGGCGTCTTTGCTCCGGCCATGCCGGACGCCGCGCCAGCCCCAGCACTCACCATGACGACATCCATTTTCCTCTCGCGGCTCGCCGCATCCGCCCTGGCGCTGCTGCTGGCCGGCTGCGCCGTGCAGCCGAACGGCCGCGGCGGCATGCTGGTCGGCATCGACAACGCCGAACTGTTCGGCACCACGCTCGGCACTTTCGAACTGCCCGGCGGCCGCCAGGGCGCGCTGCGCCGCGATCCGGCCAACAATACGTTCTCGGTCAAGCTCGGGGGCACGGCGCGCGTGGTGCCGCTGCCGAACGCGACGGCGGCGCGCATCGCCCACGTGTCGACCATCGGCTCGCGCACGGTGGCCGTCCTCGAGACCCAGGAACGCAACTGCCTCTACCGCTACGTCCTGCTGGCGATCGAGGGCACCGACGTGCTGCAGTGGGCGATGGGCAATTGCCAGGACCGTCCGCGCGCCGAGCTGGGCGCGAGCGGCCAGACGCTGGCCCTGGAGTTCCCGGAGAACGGGCAGTTGCACCGCTATGTCTACGCCATCGGCGGCAGCATGTTCGAGGCGCGCATTGCGCTGCCGCCCGGCACCACGTTGCCGCGCCCGTTCGCCGACGCCGACCTGCGTCCGGTCGGCGGCGCCGGCTTGCCGGGCAGCGCGCCGGTGCCGCCGGCCTCGCGCCCGGCGACGGCGGCGCGCGGCGTCAACGGCGACACGCCCGCGTATCGCAGCGGCGGGAGCGGCGCGCGCGTGATTCCGGCGCCGCCGCAGCGGGCCGACGCGGTCGCCGCCACGACCGTGGCGACGACGACGACATCGGCGGCGCCGGCCGCCGATGCGCCGGCGCGCCAGGCCGCCAGGCGGCCCGCGCGCGCGCAGCCGTCCGCGCAACTGCCCGGCGCGATGCAGATCCCGGCCGACGAGATCAAGCCGGTGCGGATCGACCTGAGGAACAACTGATGCAGCCGAATAAACTGATGCGCTCCGTGCACGTGAGGAAAACCCTGTTCCTCATCGCGATCACGGTGGTCTACCTGTGTTTCGAACTCGGCTTCAATGCGCGCCTGCTCGACGTCGTCGGCGGCGCACCGGCGCCGGAAGACGTCGAAGGACTCGAAGTGTATGGCCGTTCGCTGTCCGGCATCGCCGCCGCGCTGGTGGTGCTGCAGGTAATGCTGGGACGGCGCATCAAGAACGAAGGCTACAGCCCGTCGCTGCTGAAGATCGCCCTGTCCTGCGCGCTGACCGTCGGTGCGGTCTACGTCACCATCAAGGTGATCGTCGACGTGCTGGTCCAGACGAGCGACGCCGAGTTCCGGCGCACCGCCTTCAATTCCCTGCTGCTGCAGGACGCGCTGGCGCACGGCCAGGTGGCGCTCGACGGCCTGGTCGACGACCAGGCCGTGTTCGCGCAGCCCGAGGGCAAGGCCTTCATGGCCCTGTTTCCGATCCTGGCGCTGTCCAGCGCGCGGCTCGACGAACGCTTGTCGCCGCTGAAGGACCAGCTGATCGCCAACGGCGTGCGCCGCAAGGTGACGCCGCAGCGCTACTACGAGGACTACACGGAGCGCATGAAGGA
>DAMAFT010000193.1:0-7655 GCA_031995805.1 Massilia sp. | reverse complement strand
CTCGCCATCGCCGAGATCGGCGCGCTGGCCGAGCGCCGCATCGCGCTGCTGATCGACGCGACCCTGTCCGGCCTGCCGCCGTTCCTGGTGCGCGAGCCGGGCGTGAATTCCGGCTTCATGATCGCCCACGTCACGGCCGCCGCGCTGGCTTCGGAAAACAAGTCGCTGGCGCATCCGGCCAGCGTCGACAGCCTGCCGACGTCGGCCAACCAGGAAGACCACGTCAGCATGGCCACGTTCGCGGCGCGCCGCCTGGGCCAGATGGCGCAGAATACCGGCGTCATCGTCGGCATCGAGCTGCTGGCGGCCGCGCAGGGCATCGAATTCCACCGCCCGCTGGCGAGTTCCGCGCACCTGGAGCACGTGCACGCACGCCTGCGCGCGCGCGTGCCGGCCTTCGACGCCGACCGCTTCTTCGCCCCGGACATCGAGGCCGCGCGCACGATGGTGATGGACGGCGAGCTGTCGGCCGCCTGCAAGGACCTGTTCGCCGTGCTGCACCCGTGACGTATCCAGCGGGCGCGCAGGCATAGAGGAGACACCATGGACTTCACCTTCAAGGCGGGCTCCGTCCCGCTGCTGCTGTCGATGCCGCACGCCGGCACCGACATTCCCGACGATGTCGCGGCGCGCATGGCGCCGTGTGCGCTGGCGCGCGCCGACACCGACTGGCACCTGCCCGCGCTGTACGCCTTCGCCGAGGAGATGGGCGCGTCGACGCTGGCGGCGCGCTGGTCGCGCTACGTGATCGACCTGAACCGCCCGCCCGAGGACACCAACCTGTACCCGGGCCAGGACACGACCGGCCTGTGCCCGGTCGACACCTTCGGACGCGAGCGCCTGTACCGCGCCGGCATGGAGCCGGATGCCGACGAAGTGGCGCGCCGCCTGCAGCGCTACTGGCGACCCTACCACGCGCAACTGGCCGCGGAACTGGAGCGCCTGCTGGCGCTGCACGGCCGGGTGGTGCTGTGGGATGCCCACTCCATCGCCTCGCAGGTGCCGCGCTTCTTCGAGGGGCGCCTGCCCGACCTGAACTTCGGCACCGCCGACGGCAAGTCCTGCTCGCTGCAGCTGGAAGGCGCGATGATCCAGGCGGCCAATGCCCAGGACCGCTTTTCCTTCGTGTTCAACGGCCGCTTCAAGGGCGGCCACATCACCCGCTTCTACGGCGACCCGGCGCGCGGCGTGCACGCGATCCAGCTCGAGATGTGCCAGTGCCTGTACATGGACGAGGCGCCGCCGTTCGGCTGGCGCCCGGACGTCGCGGCCGCCGTGCAGCCGCTGCTACGGCGGCTGCTCGGCACGGCGCTGGAGTGGGTGCGGGCATGAGTGCCCGCGCCGGTTCCCTGTTCGCGCGCCACGCCCTGCTGCCCGGAGGCTGGCGCCGCGACGTGCTGCTGGAATGGGATGCGCGCGGCGACCTGGCCGCGGTGACGCCGGAGGCGGCCGCGCCGGCGGGCACGGAGCGGGCCACGTACGTCCTGCCCGGCATGGTCAACCTGCATTCGCACGCCTTCCAGCGCGCGCTCGGCGGCCTGACCGAGCGCGCCGGCGACGGCCCGGACAGCTTCTGGACCTGGCGCGAACTGATGTACCGCTTCGCCAATCGTATTTCGCCGGACCAGGTCGAGGCCATCGCCGCCCAGCTGTATGCCGAGTGCCTGCGCCACGGCTACACGGCCGTGTGCGAATTCCACTACCTGCACCGCGCCCCGGACGGCGCGCCGTATGCACCGCCGGCCGAGACCGCGCTGCGCATCGCCCGGGCGGCGCAGGCGAGCGGCATCGGCCTGACGCTGCTGCCGGTGCTGTACGCCTGGGCCGGTTTCGGCGCCGCACCGCTGAAGCCGGAGCAGCGGCGCTTCCGCAGCGATGCCGACCAGGTGCTGGACATCGTCGCCGCGCTGGAGCTGCTGCGCGGCCCGCAACTGGAGGCGGGCGCGGCGCCGCATTCGCTGCGCGCCGCCGCGCCGGACCAGTTGCGCGAACTGGTGCAAGGCCTGCCGGCCGGCCGCCCGCTGCACATCCACATCGCCGAGCAGCAGGCCGAGGTGGCGCAATGCCTGGACGCCACCGGCCGGCGCCCGGTCGAATACCTGATGGAGCAGGTCGAGGTCGACGGGCGCTGGTGCCTGGTGCATGCGACCCACCTGGCGGAGCACGAGATCGGCATGCTGGCCGCCAGCGGCGCCGTCGCCGGCCTGTGCCCGACCACCGAAGCCAATCTGGGCGACGGCCTGTTCCCGTTGGAACCCTATCTCCAGGCGGGCGGGCGCTTCGGCATCGGCAGCGACAGCCATGTGTCGCAAAGCCCGGTCGAGGAATTGCGCTGGCTCGAGTACGGGCAGCGCCTGGTCCGGCAGCGCCGGAACATCGCCGTGGACGGCAGGCAACGCGACGTCGCCGCCTTCCTGTGGACGCAGGCGCTGGCGGGCGGCGCCCGGGCGGCCGGGCGCCGGGTCGGCCAGTTGCTGGCCGGATACCGCGCCGACCTGCTGGTGCTGGACGACCTGCACCCGAACCTGGAAGGCGTCGACAGCGCCGAAGTGCTGGGCCGCTTCTTGTTCTGCGGCAACGACAACCTGGTGCGCGACGTGCTCGCGGGCGGGCGCTGGGCGGTGCGCGGCGGCCGCCATGCCGACCAGGACGGGATCGCACGGCGCTACGCCGCCGCCATGCGTGAGCTGCGCGCGGCGTGATCGGGTTATGCTGTCGGCGACACGCTGGATGACCGAAAGGGGATGACCATGACGATGTTGATTCCGTTTGCCGGCCTGGCGCCGGTGTCCTGGAAGAACGGCGGCGGCAGCACGACGTCGATCGCCGTCTTTCCGCCGGATGCCGGCTTCGAGGACTTCGACTGGCGCGTGAGCCTGGCCACCATCGCCGCCGACGGTCCGTTCTCGACCTTCCCCGGCGTCGAGCGCACGCTGGCGCTGGTCGACGGACCGGGCATGACGCTCGACATCGACGGCGACCCGGCCATGGTGTCGGAAACCGATCCCGTGATCGCGTTCGACGGCGAGTCGCACGTCTCCGCCAGGCTGAGCCAAGGTCCCAGCACGGACTTCAACGTGATGACGCGCATGGACCGCTGCTGGCACCGCTTCGGCCGGCGCATGCTCGACGGCGCCTCGACCTTCGTCGCACGCGCCGACGTCACGCTGCTGTTCCTGGCCGAGGGCGAAAGCCTGGAACTGTGCAGCGACGAGCAGCGCATCAACCTGGTGCGCTACGACGCCGTGCTGCTCGACCCGGACACCACCTGGAAGCTGCAGGGCGACCAGGGCACGATCTTCATCGCCGACATCCATTACTACGACGACGAGGACGACCTCGCCGCCGCCGAAGGCGACTATGACTGAGGCGGACGACCTGCTGCTCGTCAACGCGCGCCTGGCCACCATGGCCGGCGCGGATGGCGGCTACGGCATCGTCGAGGACGGCGCGCTGGCGCTACGCGGCGGCCGCATCGCCTGGGCCGGCCGGCGCGCGGACGTGCCCGCCTCGCTGCTGGCGCTGCCCGTGCACGATTGCGGCGGCATGTGGATCACGCCCGGCCTCGTCGATTGCCATACCCACGTCGTCCATGCCGGCAACCGCAGCGACGAATGGGAGGCGCGCCTGAACGGCGCCAGCTACGAGGACATCGCGCGCGCCGGCGGCGGCATCATGGCCACGGTGCGGGCCACCCGCGCCGCGTCCGCGGACGAACTGCTGCGCCAGAGCGCCCCGCGCATCGCGGCGCTGCTGGCCGAAGGCGTGACGACGCTGGAGATCAAGTCCGGCTATGGCCTCGACCTCGACAACGAGGCGAAGATGCTGCGCGCGGCGCGCCGCGCGGGCGAACTGCTGCCGGTGCGCGTCGCCACCACCTTCCTGGGCGCGCACGCGCTGCCGCCGGAATACGCGGGGCGCGCCGACGACTACATCGACGCCGTCTGCGCGCGCATGCTGCCGGCGCTGGCGAAGGAGGGGCTGGTCGATGCCGTCGACGCCTTCTGCGAGCGCATCGGCTTCAGCCACGCGCAGACGGCGCGCGTGTTCGCCGCCGCGCGCCGCCTCGGCCTGCCCGTCAAGCTGCACGCCGAGCAACTGTCCGACCAGGGCGGCGCGGCGCTGGTGGCGGAGTACGGCGGCCTGTCGGCCGACCACCTCGAGTGGCTGTCCGAGGCCGGCATCGCGGCCATGGCGCGCGCCGGCACCGTGGCCGTGCTGCTGCCGGGCGCCTATTATTTCCTGCGCGAGACGCGCATGCCGCCGCTGGACGCGCTGCGCGCCGCCGGCGTGCCGCTGGCCGTCGCCACCGACTGCAATCCGGGCACCTCGCCCATGACCTCGCTGCTGCTGGCGCTGAACATGGCCTGCACGCTGTGGCGCCTGACGCCACTGGAGGCGCTGCGCGGCTGCACCGTGCATGCCGCGCGCGCGCTGGGCCGCGCCGACATCGGCACGCTGGAAGTGGGCCAGCGCGCCGACCTGGCGCTGTGGGACATCGCGCGGCCGGCCGACCTGGCGTATGCGATCGGGGCGAACCCGTGCCGCGCGGTAGTGAACGGCGGCGTGCTGCGCGCGCCCGGCATCGAGCTGCCGTTACCATGACCCGTCGTCCCTGCGCAGGCAGGGACCCGATTTCCCCTGCGCAGCCGCCACGCGTAATCGGTTATCCTCGTACGCATCCCGATCCCTTCATGGAGACGTATGACCAGGTTCGCCGTGCTGCTGCTCGCTTGCGCCAGCCTCCTGTTTTCCGTGCCGGCCGCCGCCGACCCCCTGCGCGTCGGCTCCAAGCGCTTCACCGAATCCTATATCCTCGGCGAGATCCTGGTCCAGGCCGCGCAGCGCGCCGGCCCGGCCGAGCACCGGCAGGGCCTGGGCAACACGGCCATCGTGCTGGAGGCGCTGCGCTCGGGCGCCATCGACGTCTACCCGGAATACCTCGGCACCATCGACCTGGAAATCCTCAAGAACCCGCAACCGACCACCATCGGACAGATGCGCGCCGCCCTGCGGCCGCTGGGCCTGGGCGTCGCGGTGCCGCTCGGCTTTTCCAACGGCTATGCGCTGGCCGTGCGCGGCGATGCCGGCATCGCGCGCCTGTCCGGGCTGGCGCGGCATGCGGACTGGAAGATCGGCCTGTCGCACGAATTCCTGGGCCGCGCCGACGGCTGGCCGGGCCTGGCGCGGCGCTACGGCCTGCCGCAGCGGCCGCGCGGACTGGACCACGGCATCGCCTACGAGGCGCTGGCGCGGCGCCAGGTCGACGCCATCGACATCTATTCGACCGACGCCAAGATCCGCCAGTACGGGCTGCGCGTGCTGGACGACGACAAGGCCTATTTCCCGCGCTACGACGCGGTGCTGCTGTACCGGCTCGACCTGCCGCAGCGCCTGCCGGCGGCCTGGCGCGCGCTGGCCGCGCTGGAAGGCACGATCAAGGCGGACGACATGATCGCGCTGAACGCGCAGGCGGAAATCGAGCGCCGCCCGTTCGCCGCCATCGCGCGCGACTGGCTGGCCTGCACGTCCGGCGCCCGCGCGCGTTGTCCGGACATGGCGCCGGCCGGACACGCGGATGGCACAGCCGTCCGCCCCACGTTGCTGGGGAAGACCTTCGGCGACGGCTTCGGCACGCTGGCGCGCCAGCACCTGCTGCTGGTGGGTCTGGCCGTGCTGCTCGGCTGCGCCGCCGGCATCCCGCTGGGCATCGTGGCCGCCCTGGCGCCGCGCCTGCGCCAGGCCGTGCTGGCCGTCGCCGGCGTGCTGCAGACGGTGCCGTCGCTGGCGCTGCTGGCGATATTGATCCCGCTGCTGGGACGCATCGGCACCGTGCCGGCGCTGGTGGCGCTGTGCGCCTATGCGCTGCTGCCGATCGTGCGCAATACCTGCACCGGCCTGCTGCAGGTGCCGGCCGGCCTGCGCACGGCGGCGCTGGCGCTGGGCATGACCCGCGCCCAGTCGCTGGCGCAAGTGGAGCTGCCGCTGGCGGCGCCGGTGATCCTGGCCGGCGTCAAGACCGCGGCCGTGATGAGCGTGGGCACCGCGACCATCGCCGCCTTCATCGGCGCCGGCGGCTTCGGCGAGCGCATCACGACCGGGCTGGCGCTGAACGACAACGACATGATGCTGGCCGGCGCGATTCCCGCCGCCCTGCTGGCCGTGCTGACGCAGGCCGGCTTCGAGGCGGCCGAACGCCTGCTGGCGCGCCGCCGTGCCTGAGCGGCGACGCCGGCCCGCGGGACGCGCCTACAGCGACTGGAGCTTGGCGCGCATGGTGGAAATGGCCCGGTGCAGCAGGCGTTCCGCGTGGAAGTCGTTTTCGCGCTGCGCGGCGATGGCGTGCAGGCTGCGCGTGTAGTTGTCGATGCGGGAACGCAACCAGGCCCGGTAGGCCCAGCGGCGGATCGTCCCTGCGAATGGCATGGCGTTCGATTTCATGTGACCTCCCCTTGAGGCAACATTTTCCTGGCGCGCAGCATCATTGCATTTGTGGTCACGCAATCGTGCGCCGTGCATCGCCATCCTGCAGGTGCCGGCATTCTGTTACCGACGTAAGCATTTGTAAGGAATCGCCAAACGCCGCGATCCGGGGACTATATTGAAACCGTTGGATTCAAGTCTCCCCTCCCCATCCGAAAATGGGTTCACCCGCGGCGCTGCAGGCAGCAGCCCGCGGGTTTTTTCTTTGCGTGGCGCGCTTATTCGCCGGCCAGCGCCACCAGCGACGGGCCGGTCACGCGGCAGGTACGCCAGTCTGGCAAGATCTCGGCGCCCATGGCCTTGTAGAAATCGATAGCGGGCGTGTTCCAGTCCAGCACCGACCATTCGAAGCGCCCGCACTGGCGTTCGACGGCCAGGCGCGCCAGGTGGCGCAGCATGTGGCTGCCGTAACCCTTGCCGCGGTGCGCCTGGCGCACGTACAGGTCTTCCAGGTACAGGCCTTTCTTCGTCAGGAAGGTCGAGAAATTGTGGAAGAACAGGGCGAAGCACACGACCTCGCCATCGGCTTCGCCGATCACGGCCTCGCAGGCCGGACGGGCGCCGAACAGGCCTTCGTGCAGCAGGGCTTCGGTGGCCACGACCAGGTGCTCGAGTTTCTCGAACACGGCCAGTTCGACGATCATGGCGTGGATGTGGGCGACGTCGGCGGGCGTGGCGGGGCGGATGGTGAAGCTGGTATCGAGGTTCATGGTGTTTCGATGGGGTTGTTCAGTTGGACGGAAACGGGTTTGGCGCCTGGGCCGCGCATGGCCCAGGCCACGCTGCCCAGGCAGACGGCCATGCCCAGCCATTCGACCGGGCCGGGGCGGTAGCCTTCCAGCTTGATCGACAGCAGGACCGACAGCACGGGCGTGATCACGCCGATGTACACGGCCTTGTTCGAGCCGATGCGGTTGATCAGCGTGAAGTAGCAGATGAAGGCGACCACCGAGCCGAAGACGGCCAGGTGCAGCAGGCCGAACACGTAGGCCGGCGCGCGCGGGATGGCGAATTCCTGGCCGGTCGCCAGGCACCACGCCGCCACCATGGCCGTGCCCCAGAACATCGACCAGCCGGTGGTCAGGATCAGGTTGTCCGATTGCGCGCGCACCTTGCCGACGACGATGGAACCGGCCGCGCTGGCGACCGAGGCGGCGATGCCCAGCGCCAGG
>DAMAFT010000192.1:2567-7728 GCA_031995805.1 Massilia sp. | reverse complement strand
CGCCTCCATGCCACCTACGGCGAGAGCATCGACCGCGACCTGGCCGTGATCGAGAAGGTGAACGCGAAGACGCCGTTGAACGGCCTGCGCTTCATCATCGACCACGCCGAGACCATCAGCGACGCGCAGCTGGCGCGCATCAAGAAGCTGGGCGGCGGCATCGCCGTGCAGGACCGCATGCACTTCCAGGGCGAGGCCTACCGCAAGCGCTACGGCGAGCAGGTGCGCCAGATGCCGCCGATCCGCAAGATGCTCGACATGGGCATCCCGGTCGGCCTGGGCACCGACGGTACGCGCGTGTCGAGCTACAACCCGTGGCCGTCGGTGTACTGGGCCGTCACCGGCAAGACGGCCGGCGGCATGCAGATCTGGCAGGACCGGGACCGCCTGGGCCGCTACCAGGCGCTCAGGCTGATCACGACGGGATCGAGCTGGATGAGCGGCGAAGAGCAGGTCAAGGGCACGCTGGCGCGCGGCCAGTACGCCGACTTCGTCGTGCTGCCGCAGGATTACTTCACGATGGACGCCGAGGGCATCAAGCGGCTGGAAAGCGTGCTGACCGTGGTGAACGGCAAGGTCGTGTACGGGGCCGGCCAGTACGAGGCGCTGGCGCCGCAACTGCCGGCGGTGGCGCCGGCGTGGAGTCCGGTGGGCGTGTACGGGGGCTACCAGAACCGTTGAGCGCCCGCGCGGGGAACGCTAGCGCAACCCGGCGAAATACGCCGCCGGCGGCTTCCCCAGCGCCTTCCTGAACATGGTGATGAAGGCCGTCACCGAGTCGTAGCCCAGGATGCCCGCCACCTGCTGCACGGTGGCGCCGCCGGCCAGTTCGCGCAGCGCCACGATCAGGTGCAGTTGCTGGCGCCAGCGGCCGAACGTCAGGCCGGTCTCGCGCAGCACCAGGCGCGCCAGCGTGCGCTCGCCCGTGGCCAGTTGCGCGGCCCATTCGGCCAAGGTGGCGCGGTTGGCCGGGTCGGCTTCCAGCGCCAGCGCGATGCGGCGCAGCTTCGGGTGGTTCGATACCGGCAGCGACAGTTGTGCGACCGGCGCCGCCGCCAGTTGTTCCAGCAGCACCGCCACCAGCCGCGCCGTCGGCCCCGTGCGCGGATACGCCCGGTCCTGGCGCGCCAGGTGCTGGACCAGTTCGCGCACCAGCGGACTGATCGCCAGCGTGCAGCAACCGGCCGGCATGGGCGCGGCGCCCGGCTCGACGAACAGGAACACGACCTGGGCATTGTCGGTGGCGCGGTTGCTGTGCGCCATGCCGCCCGGGATCCATACCGCGTGGTGCGGCGGCGCCATCCATTTCGCGGCCGCGACCTCGCAGGTCATCGCGCCGTGCACGGCCAGCACCAGTTGCCCCTTGCGGTGGCGGTGCACCGGCCGCTCGGGGTCGGCCTGGCCGAATGCCAGCGCCAGGGCGGTGGCCGGCAGGTCGTCGTCGTCCGGGTCGAATTCGCCGGGCATGCGCCAGGCCGGCGTCGCGGTGGTGGCAGGAGCTGTCATGATGTAGCGATCGATTGTCTTTCCTGCTCTATTTAATCATGGATGGGGCTGCGTAGAATGGCCGCGTTGCCGATTTCGACCCGCCCGATGCGCATCCCGACCCGATCCCGTTCCTCCCGTCATGCGCTGCTGCTCGCCGGCGTGCTCCTGGTCGCCGCCAACCTGCGTGCCCCGTTCACCGCGCTGCCGCCGCTGCTGGGCACGGTGCGCGCCGACCTCGGCCTGGGTACGGCCGGCGCCGGCGCGCTGACGACATTGCCGCTGCTGGTGTTCGCCATCGTCTCGCCGTTCGGCGCGCGCCTGGCGCGTGCCTGGGGCCTCGAACGGGCGCTGGGCGGCGCGCTGGCCGCCATCGCAGCCGGGATCCTGCTGCGTTCGGCCGGCGGCATCGGCTGCCTGTACCTCGGCACCGTCCTCGCAAGCGCCGGCATCGCGGTCGGCAACGTCCTGTTGCCCAGCCTCGTCAAGCGCGATTTCCCGGACAACGTGGCGGCGCTGACCGGCGCCTATGCGTTGGCCGCCGGGGTCGTCGCGGCGCTGGGCTCGGCCGCGGTCACGCCGCTGGCGCAGGCCTGGGGCTGGCGTCCGGCGCTGGCGGCGTTCGCGCTGCTGCCGGCCGGCGCGCTGCTGGCCTGGCGCGTGCTGCCCGGCGCGCGCGGCCCGGCGGCCGCGGGCACGGCGGCGCAGGGGCAGGGCGGCCCGGTCTGGCGTTCGGCGCTGGCCTGGCAGGTCACGCTGTTCCTCGGCCTGAACTCGACCGTCTACTACATCGCCGTCGGCTGGCTGCCGACGCTGCTGGTGGATGCCGGCACGGGCGCCGCGCAGGCGGGTTCGCTGCACGGCGTCCTGCAACTGGCCAGCGCCGTGCCGGGCCTGCTGCTCGGCCCCTTGCTGCGGCGCCTGCGCGACCAGCGCCTGCCGGCCGCCGGCGCGGCCTTGCTGGCCGCAGGGGCGCTGGCCGGCCTACAACTGGCGCCGCGGTTCGCCGGCGCCTGGGTGGCCATGTTCGGCCTCGGCAGCGGGGCCAGCTTCATCCTCGGCCTGGCCTTCGTCGGCCTGCGCACCGGCAACGCCCGGCAGGCCGCCGCGCTGTCGGGCATGGCCCAGTGCGCCGGCTACCTGCTGGCGGCAACCGGACCGATGGCGATGGGCGCCCTGCACGATGCGACCGGCGGCTGGGGCGCGCCGCTGGGCATCTGCGTGGCGCTGGCGCTGGCGATGGGCGCCGCCGGCGTGCTGGCCGGGCGCAACCTGCGCATCGCCGCCTGAAGCGCGGCGCATGGCGCGTGGCGGTTCACTTTTCCGGCCGCGGCGCGTATATTGGTCGGCGCACGTGCCCGTACACGTCGCCAGTCCAGGAAAGGAGCTTGTCATGGGAATCATGGGAACCGACCGCCGCGGCGCACCCGCGGCCGGCGCCGTGCCGCCCGGCCCGGACACGGCCGGCCTGGACACGGCCGGCATCGTCCACCACGGCATCCTGATCCGGGCCCGCTCCGGCACCGCCGGGGCCATCGAATACCTCAAGGGCCAGCGGGTCGCCAGCAGCGTCATTCAGCGCGTGATGACCAGCGAATCGATCCGCGAAGACGACCGGCGCGCGCTCGCGCGCTTGTGAACCGCGGTCAGGCGCCGCCGTCGCCCGGCGCTTCCAGCAGGAAGTCGCGCAACAGGCGCGCGCTGGGGCCGATGCGCTGTCCGTGCACCAGATAAATGTCCAGCGGCGCCGTCGCGACGTCCGGCGCCACGCGCACCAGTTCGCCGGACGCCAGCAGCGCCGCCGCATCGTAGGCCGGCAGGCGCGCGATGCCTTCGCCGGCCAGCACGAAGGCCAGGCGCGACGCGGCGCTGTCCGTGGCCACGTCGCCCTGCACGGGCACCTGCACGGCGCGTCCCCCTTCATCGACCGTCACGCTTTTCTGGCCGGGCGGGTACAGCACCCAGCGGTGCTGCGCCAGCTCGGCCGCCGTGGCGGGCATGCCGTGGCGGCGCAGGTAGGCCGGCGCGGCGCACAGCGTGGTGGGTTCGCGCACCAGGCGCCGCGCGACCAGTTCGGAGTCGGCCAGCGGGCCGGCGCGCACGGCCAGTTCGATCCCCTGCTGCACCAGGTCCACGTTGGTGTCGTTCAGCGCCACGTGCAGGCGGATCGCCGGATAGCGGCGGCGGAACGCCAGCAGGGCCGGCAGGATGCGCTTGCTGCCGAAATGGTGCGAACAGGTGATGCGCACCTCGCCGCGCGGCTCCGCGCGCAGCAGTTCCATGCTGCGCACGCCGTCGTGCGCCTCGTCGAGCAGGCGCTCGCAATGCACGCGGAACGCTTCGCCGGCCGGGGTCAGGCTGAAGCTGCGCGTGCTGCGCTGCGCCAGCGGCACGCCCAGCCTGGTTTCCAGCGCACGCACGTGGTGGCTGACCACGGCGCGGGTCAGGCCCAGCGCGCGCGCGCCGGCGGCGAAGCTGCCGCAGCGCACGACCGTGGCGAACACCGCCATCGCACGCAGTTCGTCGAGGACGAGAGAGGAATCACTCATGCCTGGATTGTATTATCTGATTTGACGTTGCGTCATCTTATCAGGATCTACACGACGGTCGCCCGCTTGCGTATAGTGCGCTTCAAGCCCGGACGTTCCGGGATGTCTTGAAAAAGGAGAAGCATCATGAGCGTCAAGCATGTCCTGTTCATTTTGACGAACGCCGCCGAGATCGGCCCGCACCGGCGCGCCACCGGCTACTTCTTCCCCGAGGTCGCCCACCCCTGGGAAGTGCTGGAGGCGGCCGGCATCGCCATCGAGTTCGCCTCCCCGGCGGGCGGCCCCGTGCCGGACGACGGCTACGACGATGCCGACCCGGCCCAGCGCGCCTTCCGCGACAGCAGGGCGATCCGCCGCATGGCGCACAGCCGCAAGCTGGCCGAGGTGGACGTGCTCGACTACGACGCCGTGTTCGTCCCCGGCGGCCTGGGCCCGATGGTGGACATCGCCACGGACCGCGACGTCAAGCGCGCCATCGGCCGCGCCTGGGATGCCGGCATGGTCGTCGCCGCCGTCTGCCACGGCCCCGTCGCGCTGCTGGACGTGACGCTCGCGGACGGCACGCCGCTGCTGCAGGGGCGCCGCCTGACGGCGTTCTCGAACGCCGAGGAAGCCGGCTATGCGCAGGCCGACGTGCCGTTCCTGCTGGAAGACGCGCTGCGCGAACAGGGCGCCGGCTTTTCGGCGGCGCCGCCCTGGCAGGAACACGTCGTCGCCGACGGCCGCCTGCTGACGGGCCAGAACCCGGCGTCCGCCGGCGCGCTGGCGCGGGCGCTGGTGCAGATGCTGGAACCGGCGCTGCAGGGAGACGCGCCGTGAGCGCCGCCGAGATCGTCGTGGTGGCGCGCTGGCAGCCGCGCGACGGCGCCTTCGACGAGGTGCTGGCGGTCGCCACGGCCATGCGCACGCGTTCGCTGGCCGAACCCGGCTGCCTGGGCTACGATGTCTACCTGGGCACCGACCTGCCGCGCAGCCTGCTGCTAGTCGAGCGCTACCGCGACGACGCCGCGCTGGCGGCGCACCGCGCGTCCGACCACTACCGGACGTTCGTGACGGAGCGCGCGCTGCCGCTGCTGGCGGCGCACCGCGCGTCCGACCACTACCGGACGTTCGTGACGGAGCGCGCG
>DAMAFT010000192.1:0-2467 GCA_031995805.1 Massilia sp. | reverse complement strand
CTGCCGCTGCTGGCGGCGCGCGAGGTGCGGCTGCTGGGCGAGCGCGCCCCGCGTTGACGTCCGCGAACTGGTAAAGTGGGCCGATGCCGGCAGGCCGCGGCGCCCGCCGGCGGGAATATCGACCCGCTCACCAAGGAGAAACGACATGCTCGCGACACGCAAGCTGGGAAGCACGGGACTGGAGGTATCGGCCATCGGCCTGGGCTGCATGGGCATGAGCCATGCCTACGGCACGCCGGACGACGCCGAATCGATCGCGACGATCCAGCGCGCCATCGACCTGGGCTGCACCTTCCTCGACACGGCCGAGGTCTACGGCCCGTTCGCCAACGAGGAACTGCTGGGGCGCGCCCTGGAAGGGCGGCGCGACCGGGTGCAACTGGCCACCAAGTTCGGCTTCGTCATCGACGGCGGGGGCATGACGCACGGCACCGACAGCCGGCCCCAGCACATCCGCGCCGTGGTCGAGGCCTCGCTCCAGCGCCTGCGCACCGACCGCATCGACCTGCTGTACCAGCACCGCGTCGATCCGGCCGTGCCGATCGAGGACGTGGCGGGCACGGTCGCCGACCTGGTCCGCGAGGGCAAGGTGCTGCACTTCGGCCTGTCCGAGGCGGGCGCGGCGACAATCCGGCGCGCCCACGCCGTGCACCCGGTGGCGGCGCTGCAGAGCGAGTACTCGATCTGGGAGCGCAACCTGGAAGCCGACGTGCTGCCGGCGCTGCGCGAACTGGGCATCGGCCTGGTGCCGTTCAGCCCCCTGGGCCGCGGCTTCCTGACCGGCACCGGCAAGCGCGCCGAGGACTACGCCGCCGACGACTACCGCGCCAGCAGGGACCCGCGCCTGCAGGGCGACAACTTCGACCGCAACATGGCGATCGCCGGCCTGGTGAAGGACATCGCTGAGGCGCACGGCGCCGCGCCGGGACAGGTGGCGCTGGCCTGGCTGCTGCACAAGGGCGACGACATCGTGCCGATCCCGGGCACCAAGCGCCGTACCTACCTGGAGCAGAACCTGGGCGCGGCCGCGCTGGCGCTGACGGCGGACGACATGCGCCGGCTGGATGCGGCGCTGGTCGCGATCGGGGTGGCGGGGGCGCGCTACAATGCGGGGGCGCTGGCGATGATCGACCGGTAATCGCGCCCGCGCGGGACGATGGCCGGTTAGTGCGCCGCCAGCGCCGCCAGCGCCACCGCGCCCGCGCGCAAGCGGCTCGCGTCCTTCCCCGGCGGCGCCCCGAACAGCCTGGCGTAGTCGCGGCTGAACTGCGACGGGCTCTCGTAGCCGACGCGGTAGCCGGCGCTGGCCGCGTCCATCCCTTCCGCCACCATCAGCCGGCGCGCCTCCTGCATGCGCAGCTGCGTGCGGAATTCCAGTGGACTCATCGACGTCACCGCCCGGAAGTGGGCGTGGAAGGTCGAGCGGCTCATGCGCGCGACGTCGGCCATGTCCTCGATGCGGCATTCGCCGGCGTAGCGGCCGCGCAGCCAGACGATGGCGCGGGCGATCGCGTTCAGGCGGCTGTCGGCCCGCGCCATCTGGCGCACCACGCGGTTGTCCGGGCCGGTGAGCAGGCGGTACAGGATCTCGCGCACGACCAGCGGCGCCAGCGCGTCGGCGTCGGCCGGCGCGTCCAGCAGCGCGGCCAGGCGCACGGCGGCGTCGAGCAGCTCGGGCGTGGTGCGGTTCAGCGCCAGGCCCGGACCGTCGGCGGCCGGACCGGGTTCGGCGCCGGGATGGCGCAGCGCCAGGTCGCCCAGCGCGGCCATGTCGAGGTTCAGGCGCAGGCACAGGTAGGGCTGCTCCACGCTGGCCTCGACCACCGATCCCATCACCGGCAGGTCGACCGAGGCGACCAGGTAGTTGGCGGCGTCGTAGACGTAGGCCGTGGCGCCGAGCACGGCCTGCTTGCGGCCCTGGGCGACCAGGCACAGCGTGGGTTCGTACACCACGGGCATCGGCATCGTCGGCGCCGACGCGCGCAGCAGGCTGACGCCCGGCAGCAGGGTGTCGTGGGCGCCGTCGCCGGGTGCGTGGCGGGCGATGATGTCGGCCAGTCGCGCAAGGGGGGCAATCGGTGCAATCGGTGCAAGCGGTTCCATGGCCGCCAGCATAGCAGCATGGCCGCCCGCCGGGCGGACGCCCGGACGATCGTGCAATCACGCGCGACATTCGCATTACCGCTCGAGGCCGCCGCTGCCCCAGACTGTGCGCCGTCATCCACACACGAACGGGGAACACACATGGACACGACCACCATCGCACTGGACCGCTACCGCCTGCTGGGCCGCTCCGGCCTGCGCGTCTCGCCGCTGGCGCTGGGCACGATGACCTTCGGCCAGGACTGGGGCTGGGGCGCCGACGAGGCCGAGGCGCGGCGCATCTTCGACGCCTACGTCGAGCGCGGCGGCAACTTCGTCGACACGGCCGTCAACTATACCAACGGCAGTGCCGAGCGCATGGTCG
>DAMAFT010000191.1:0-7745 GCA_031995805.1 Massilia sp. | reverse complement strand
GGGCCTGGATCACGGAGCTGAGCAGGCAATAGGAGGCGCCCGGCTTGTCCGACAGGTTGTCCGGCAGGCGGATCAGGCGCGGCAGCACGCGCGGCGCCTTCATGATCGCGATGCCGGTGCCGCGCCCGAAGGCGTCCTTGCCGGCCAGTTCGACGATGAAGTTCAGGCTCTTGTTGATCACGCGCGGGAACGGGTGCGCCGGGTCCAGCCCGACCGGCGTGAGCAGGGGCCGCACTTCCTTGTCGAAGTACTGCTTGACCCAGGCCTTCTGGGCGGCGTTGCGGTCCGAGCGCCGCAGCAGGTGGATGCCGTTGGCGGACAGCTGCGGCAGGATCTCGTTGTTCAGCAGCGCATACTGGCGGCCGATGATCTGGCGGCATTCCTCGCTGGCGTCGATCAGGTCGATGGTGGCGTCGCCGCCCTGTTCCTGGTGCTGGGCCAGCAGGCTGGCCACGCGCACTTCGAAGAACTCGTCCAGGTTGCTGCTGACGATGGTGAGGAAGCGCAGGCGCTCGAGCAGCGGCAGGCGCGGGTCTTCGGCGTTCTCGAGGACCCGGCGGTTGAATTCGAGCAGCGACAGTTCGCGGTTGAGGAAGGGCGCAGGGGAATCCTGCGGCAGCGAGGCGGAAACCTCGTCCGTTTTCGACTTCACATCCATTTTTCGGAAAGATTTCACTAGTGGCAAGCAAGTGTAGAGTCCGAAGATGACAGGATTGTGACAGAACGCAGGAAAGCTTGCCGGAATGTCATGCGGCGCCGTGCGGGCGCTGGTGGCCGCACGGCGCTGCGCGCCCGGCCGGGTTCAGCCGTTGGTGTACAGCGGATTCGGCGCCACGTAGACGCGGACCGGCACGGCGTCGAAGCCCGGCGGGGCGATGCGGTCCAGCGCCACGACGCCGTCGCGGCCCGGCGCCGAGAATGTCCAGGTGAAGCTGCGCCCGTCGTGCACGACGCGCACGGTCTCGCCATCGTTGACGTTCAGGTAGCGCGCGCCGTCGCGCAGGTCGATGGTGCGGGCCGCGGCGGCGTCGGCGGCGGGCATGCCCCAGGCGGCGGCATCGGAACGGACCGGGGCGGCGCCGGCGGCGCTGGCCAGGGCGAGGAGGGTGGCGAGGGCGATGGTGGCTTTCATGCTGTATTCCTTCATGTGGTTGGGATGAAGGACAGTGTAGAAAGCCGGCGCTGTCGGCAGCGTGACGGCCGGATGACAATGCCGTCATCCGGCGCCGGCCGCGGTCCGCCGCTGCCGCCGGTCAGGCCACCTGTTCGCGCATGCGCTTCAGGTCGTCGCGCGGCGGGCGCCCGAACATGCGCGTGTACTCGCGCGTGAACTGCGACGGGCTCTCGTAGCCGACCTGGTAGGCCACCGCCGCCACGTCGCGGCTGCTGGCGGCCAGGCGCGCGCGCGCCTCGTGCAGGCGGATCTGCTTCTGGTACTGCAAGGGGCTCATCGAGGTGAACTCCTTGAAGTGGCGGAACAGCGTCGAGGCGCTCATGCCGCTGACCGTCTCCAGTTGCTGCGTCGAGACGGTTTCGGCATAGTGCTGCTGCAGCCAGCGGATCGCGCGGCCGATGCGCGAGGCGCGGCTGTCGACGCTGCCCACCTCGCGCAGCATCGGCCCGTGCGGGCCGCTCAGCAGGCGCCACAGGATCTCGCGCTCCAGCAGCGGACGCAGGATGCGCACGTCCTCGGGCCGGTCGAGCAGCGTCACCAGGCGCCCCAGCGCGTCCAGCAGTTGCGGCGAGGCGGCGTGCACCGCCGACGCCCCGGCCTCGGACTGCAGGCAGGCGGCGCTTTCCGCCTCCATCAGCAGGCCGGCGATGTCCGCCGGGCGCAAGGTCAGGCCGATCCCGAGATAGGGTTCGTCCTCGCTGGCGCCGATCACCTGGCCGACCGAGGGCATCGACAGCGACACGATCAGGCAATCGCCCGGGCCGTACTCGAACGTACGGCCGGCCACGGTGGTGCGCTTGCGGCCCTGCAGGATCACCGCGAAGGCCGGTTCCTCGATGCCGCACACGGGTTCCGACGGCGCGGTGCGGCTGTGCACGCGCAGCCCGGGGACGGCGCAATCCGGCCCGGTGCCCGCGTGGCGCCGCGCGAGATCCTTGAGGTCGTCGAGGGTCATCATGACGCGCACCCCCCGGCTGGGGCGCAACATGGCGGGACGGGAAACGCCAACGGCGCCTTGCGGCGCCGGGACAGGTCGGGAGGGGTGTTGTGCATACGGCATTGTAATGGAATGCCGTGCATCATGCACTTATCTTGCCTGCATTTCGTGCCCGCGCGCCGTCTCGAGCCATTCGCCGCCCCAGTACAGCAGGGCCGCCAGCGGCATCGCCAGGCCGGCCAGCAGGGCGCCGTGCCAGCCGTGGGTGGCGTAGGTCCAGGCGCCCAGGGCCGAACCGGCGGCGCCGCCGGCGAAGAACATCGCGAAGTACAGGCCGTTCAGGCGGCTGCGCACTTCGGCGCCCAGGCTGAAGATGGCGCGCTGGCCCAGCACCAGGTTGGCGGCGACGGCCATGTCGAGGACGATCGACGCGGCCACCAGCACGCCCAGGCCCAGCCAGCCGCTGCCCGGGGCCAGCAGCGGCAGCGCGAAACCGGCGATGCCCAGCACCAGGGCGGCGGCGGTGGCGACCAGCGTATGGCCGCCGTCGGCCAGGCGGCCGGCGACGGGGGACGCCACGGCACCGGCCATGCCGACCAGGGCGAACACGGCGATGCCGGTCTGTGACAGGTGGAACTGGCTGGCCAGGGCCAGCGGCGCGACGGTCCAGAACAGGCTGAACGCGCCGAACAGGGCCGCGTGGTAGGCGCCGCGGCGGCGCAGCACCGGCGTCGTGGCGAACAGCTTCCACAGCGAGCCGATCAGGACCGGATAGGACAGCGCATGGACCGGCACCCGTCGCGGCAGGCGCAGGCGCAGCACGACGGCCAGCAGCACGATCAGGCCGGAGGCGATCCCGAACACGGCATGCCAGCCGAGGTGGTCGGCGATCAGGCTGGCGGCCGGACGGGCCAGCATCACGCCCAGCAGCAGGCCGCTGACGACCTTGCCGACGGTCTGGCCGCGGGTCTCCTCGCGCGACAGGTGGGCGGCGAACGGCACCAGCACCTGGGCGGCGACCGAGCCGAGGCCGATCGCGAGCGAGGCGGCCAGGAACACCAGGGCGCTGCTGCTGACGGCGGCGGCGCCGAGGGCGACGGCGGTGAAACCGAGGGCCGTCAGCACCAGGCGGCGGTTTTCCAGCAGGTCGCCGAGCGGCACGACGAACAGCAGGCCGGCGGCGTAGCCGACCTGGGTCAGCGTGACGATCAGGCCGGCGGCCTCGTTCGACAGGCCGGTGGCGGCCGCGATCGGCCCGACCAGCGTCTGGGCGTAATAGATGTTGGCGACGATGGCGCCGCAGGCGATGGCCAGCAGCAGGACCATGCCGCGCGAGATGTCGGGAAGTTCTTTCGGCTTGTTCATGATTGCTCCTTTGGGGATGATCGATGGCGCCATTCTAGGCGGGCGCGGCGGAAAGATAATCCGGCGCCGGACCGCTTATACTTTTCACTTTATATGAACAACGGAGCGCCCATGGACCGGATCAAGGCAATGCAGACGTTCGTGCGGATCGTCGAGGCCAACAGTTTCACGCGCGCGGCCGAGAGCCTGGAACTGCCGCGCGCCGCGCTCACGGCCACCATCCAGAAGCTGGAAGCCTACCTCGGCCGCCGGCTGCTCCAGCGCACCACGCGCAGCCTGTCGCTGACGACGGACGGCGCCGACTATTATGCGAAATGCGTCGAGATCCTGGCCGCCATCGACGCCGCCGAGGCGGATTTCCGCGGCGGCCCGGCGGCCGTCCCGCGCGGTCGGCTGCGGGTCGACCTGCCGGGCGCCGTCGGCCGCAACGTGGTGCTGCCGCGCCTGCATGCCTTCCACGCCGCCTGCCCCGAGGTGGAACTGGTCGTCAGCCTCGGCGACCGCCTGGCCGACCTGACCCGCGACGGCATCGATTGCGCGCTGCGCGTGGGCGAGCTGCAGGACTCGGCGCTGGTCGCGCGCCCGCTGGGCAGCATGCGCTTCGTCACCTGCGCGGCGCCGGCCCTGATCGCGCGCCACGGCATGCCGCGCACCCCGGAGGACGTGCGTACCATGCCGGCGGTGGTGCAGTTCTCGGGCCGCACGGGCCGGCCGTTCGCATGGGATTTCGTCGTCGACGGCAGGCTGCAGCGGATCGACGTCGACGGCCCGGTCGCCGTCAACGACGCCGACGCCTATGTCTGCTGCGGCGTGCAGGGCATCGGCCTGATCCAGGCCGCGGCCTACCAGGTGCGGCCCCACCTGGCCAGCGGCGCGCTGGTCGAGGTGCTGGCCGGCTATCCCAGCGCGCCGATGCCGGTGTCGCTGGTGTACCCGCAGGGGAGGATGCTGGCGCCCAAGCTGCGCGCGTTCGCGCAGTGGCTGGAGGGGGTGTTCGACGGGGAGCCGGCGTTGCGGCGCGCTGCCACCTGACGCATGCGCCCGCGCCGGACTCGTTCCAGGCAGGCTGCGGCAGACGGTCGCGGATGCTCCGCACCCATCAGCGTCCCGCCGCCCCGCTCGGTCGCCACCACCCCGCCAGCCTGGCCCAGCGCCGGCGCGGCGCCGCGGCGTAGGCGTCGCGCGCGTCCAGGCGCAGTTCGACCAGGGTGCCGCGGTCCGGGGATGGGAGCGGGTCGATGGCGATGCGCGCGCCGATCGCCGCCGCCCGCTCGCGCATGCCCGTCACGCCCCAGTGGCCGGGGCGCGAGGCCCCCGGCGGGATGCCGCGGCCATCGTCGCGCACGCGCACCATGAAGGCGCGCTCGCCGTAGTCCAGCTCCAGCGTGACGGTGGCGGCGCGCGCGTGGCGGAAGGCGTTCTGCAGCGCCTCGCGGGCGATGAAGCAGGTTTCGGTCGCCACCTCGGCGCGCAGCGGGCGCCGCGTGCCGCGCACGGCCACGTCGAAGCCCACGCCGTACTGCTCGCCCAGCATGTGGCCGAGCGGGGCCAGCGCCGATGCCAGGTCGTCGCCAGGAGCGCCGGCGCCGCGCAGCGCGTACAGCTCGTCGCGGCCTTCGCCCAGCGTGAAGCGGGCCTGCTCCAGCGTGCGGTCGAGCAGGGGACGCGCTGCGCTGTCGGGCGGCAGGCGCTCGCGCGCCGCCTCGAACAGCATCAGCAGGGCCTGGACCGACTGCATCAGCGTGTCGTGCAGCGTGCGCGCGATGCGTTCGCGCTCGTTGGCGCGCTCGCGCAGCAGGCGGCGCAGCTGGCGCGTGGCGCGGCGCAGGCGCAGGCGGTACAGCAGCCAGGCCGCCAGCAGCGCGCTAGCGGCGCACAGCGCCTTGAACGCGGCGCCCTGCACGAAGGTGGGGGCGATCGCGAACGCCAGCGCGGCGCCTTCCTCGTTCCACACGCCGTCCTCGTTGACGGCCTGCACCCGGAAGCGGTAGTCGCCCGGCCCGAGCCGGCTGTACCAGGCGCTGCGGCGCGTGCCGGCATCCTGCCAGGCGGTGTCCACGCCCTCCAGGCGGTAGCGGAAGCGCACGCGCTCCGGCATCGTGAAACTGGCGGCGCCGTAGTCGATCTGCAGGTTGCGCGTGCCGGCCGGCAGGGTCGCGCCGTCGCGCAGGGCCAGCGCGCGGCCGTCCGCCGCCAGCGCGCGCAGCCGCACCGGCGGCGGCATCCGGTTGCGGTACAGGCGCTGCGGGTCGATCCAGGCCGCGCCGTCGGTGGCGGCCACCAGCAGGCGGCCGTCGGCGGCCTGCACCAGCGAAGGCTGGCCGACGCGGAAGTGGGCGATGCCGGGATAGCCGTCGAGCGCGTCGAACAGTTCGGCGTCGAGGGTGCCGCGGGCCGGGTCGGCCAGCAGCGCGTGCCAGTCGACCGCGCGCACGTGCGCGAGGCCCTTGCTGCCGTTGAGCCAGAGGTCGCCGTCGGCCGTGGCGACGATGCCGGTCACGCCCGCCAGCATGCCGGGCTCGGGACCGTCCACGCGGCGCAGGCGCCCGCGCGACAGCACGGCCAGGCCGCGGTCGCCGGCCACCACCAGCACGCCGCCGGCATCGTACAGGGTGCCGGTCACGCCGACGTCCAGGCCCTCGTCCTTGCCGTAGCGCCGCAGCCGTCCCTCGTCGAGCGCATAGACCTCGTTGTCGTAGCCGATCCAGACCGTGCCGCTGGCGTCGCGCGCGATGGCGTTGGGAGCGCGCTGCGGCAGCCCGAAGGCGTCGGCGCGGCGCCAGGCGCCGTCGGCGTAGCGGTACAGCGTGTCGAGTCCGAACGAGGCCCACAGCGACCGGCCATCGTCGAGCAGCAGGCGCGCGCCCTCGTAGGGGTTGCCCTGTGGCTTGACGGCGTCGGGGAAGGGAATGCGCACGACCTGCGCGCCCAGCCGCCGTTCGATGTGGCGGTGCCCGCTGAGGAGCAGGGCGCCGTCGGCGCCGCGGGCCAGCGCGACGATGGCGTCCTCCGGCTGCCGTTCCAGGCCGGCGGCGCCGGCGCGCCACAGTCCCCAGCCGTCGACCATCTTGGCGGCGATCCAGGGCGTGCCGGCGGCGTCCAGCGCCAGGCCGATGTAGCCGCTTTCCGGCGGCAGGCCGGCGGGGACCAGGCGGTCGTGGCGCAGGCGGTCGACGCCGCGCCGGGTGCCGAGCCAGATATTGCCCTCGCGGTCTTCCAGGATGGTCTTGACGGTGCCGCTGCTCAGGCGTTCGATCCGGGTCATCCGTTCGCCGTCGGCGAATGCGACGTCGTCGCGGCCTGCCAGCATGGCCGGGGCGGTGCGCGTCAGCGTCGCGGCGGCCGCCCACAGGTTGCCGTCGCGGTCGAACAGGTGCGCGCGGGCCGAGGGCAGGACGGGGCCGGCGCTGCCGCGCATGAACGGCGCGAGCGCGGCCGGGATGCGGCGCAGGCCGCGGCTGGCGTCGCTCCAGGCCTGGCCGTCGGGGCCGGCGAGCAGGCCGTAGTTGCTGGCCGCGATGCCGGTGGGCGCGAAGCGCTGCGTCGCAAGGTCGAACCGGTGGACGGCCGTGTCGTCGGAGGCCAGCAGCGTGCCGTCGGGCGCGCGCCAGATGTCGGTCGGCAGCGCCGGCAGGCCGAGTGCCGGCCCGGCCGGGCGCCAGCGCGCGCCGTCCAGGTAGGCCAGGCCCTTCGTCGTCAGCGCCCAGGTGCGTCCGTCCCGGTCGCGCTCGATGACGCGGATGCCGCCCGCCGGCAGGCCCTCGGCCGCGCCGTAGTGGCGCAGCGCGGCGCCGTTCCAGGCGCCGACGCCGCCGTAGCGGTAGCCGATCCACAACGAACCATCGGGGAAGGTGCGCAGCGTCGACGGCACGTTCGAGCGCAGCGGCTCGCCGCCGAGCGCGCGCACGTGCTCGAAGCGCGCGCCGTCGAAGCGGTACAGGCCGGACGTCGCCGCGAACCACATCGTGCCGTCCGCGCCCTGCGCCATGTCCCAGATGTCGCCGGGCATGCCGTCCTTGCTGGTCCAGGCGTCGTGGTGCAGGTGGTCGAGCGGGACGCGCGGGTCGAGCGCGTGCGCGGGCGCGTGCGCCAGGCACAGTGCGGCGGTCCAGGCCGCCACGCGGGGAAGGCGAGGAAAGTCGATGAGCTGCATGCGATGATTGTAAGGGATGTCCGTACGGCGTGCAGGGAATGCGCCCGATCAGCTATACGAACGGATACTGGCGAGGCCACCGGGGTCGCACTACCATGCCCTGGCCGGTGCGCATC
>DAMAFT010000190.1:0-7767 GCA_031995805.1 Massilia sp. | reverse complement strand
ACAGGTACTGTTAAGTGGTTCAATGATTCCAAAGGTTTTGGTTTCATCACCCCGGACGACGGTGGCGAAGATTTGTTCGCACACTTCTCGGCGATCAATATGGCCGGTTTCAAGACCCTCAAAGAAGGTCAGAAAGTCCAGTTCGAAGTCACGCAGGGCCCTAAAGGCAAGCAAGCTTCCAATATCCAGGGCGTGTAATACGGTCCTCCGGAAGCTGAAAACCCCGCCTCGGCGGGGTTTTTTTTATGCGTGGCGCAGCACCGCCCTCCCCACCCGTCAGGCCTGCCCGTCCGGCAGGGCAAACGACCGGGCCTGCGCCAGCGCCTCCCCGATCTCCTCGTCCGCCACCGCCTCGCGCCGCATCAGTCGCCCCATGATGTCGGCATGGCGCGCCGCCAGGGCGCGCGCGCGCCGCGCCGGCTCGTCTTCCAGCCCGCCGCCGTCGGCCAGGGCCAGCAGGCGCTCGGGCCCGCCGGTCAGGCGCTGGAAGCCGTAGATGAAGCGGCCGATGCGCTCGTAGTCGTCCACCGTCGCCATGCCCACCTCCACGCGGTGCCTACATGTTCTCGATCATGGCGGCGCCGAAGCCGGAGCACGACACCTGGGTCGCCCCTTCCATCAGGCGCGCGAAATCGTACGTGACCGTCTTGGCCTGGATTGCCGCTTCCATCGCGCGGATCACCAGGTCGGCGGCCTCGGTCCAGCCCATGTGGCGCAGCATCATTTCGGCCGACAGGATCATCGAGCCCGGATTGACGTAGTCCTTGCCGGCATACTTGGGCGCGGTGCCGTGGGTCGCCTCGAACATCGCCACCGAATCCGACATGTTCGCGCCGGGCGCGATGCCGATGCCGCCGACCTGGGCCGCCAGGGCATCGGAGATATAGTCGCCGTTCAGGTTCAGCGTGGCGATCACGCTGTACTCGGCCGGGCGCAGCAGGATCTGCTGCAGGAAGGCGTCGGCGATCGAATCCTTGATCACGATGTCCCGACCAGTGCGCGGATTCTTGAACTTGCACCATGGGCCGCCGTCGACCAGCTCGGCGCCGAACTCCTTTTGCGCCAGCGCATAACCCCAGTCGCGGAAACCGCCCTCGGTGTACTTCATGATATTGCCCTTGTGGACCAGGGTCACCGAGGGCTTGTCATGGTCGATCGCGTACTGGATCGCCTTGCGCACCAGCCGCTCGGTGCCTTCGCGCGACACCGGCTTGATGCCGACGGCGGACGTTTCCGGGAAGCGGATCTTGCGGCTGCCCATGTCCCTGGTGAGGAATTCGATCACCTTGCGCGCCTCGGGCGTGCCGCCGGCCCATTCGATGCCGGCGTAGATGTCCTCGGAATTCTCGCGGAAGATGACCATGTCGGTCCGGTGCGGCTCGCGCAGCGGCGACGGCACGCCCTTGAAGTAGCGCACCGGGCGCAGGCAGACGTACAGGTCGAGTTCCTGGCGCAGCGTGACGTTGAGCGAGCGGATGCCGCCGCCGACGGGCGTCGTCAGCGGCCCCTTGATCGAGACCACGTAGTCGCGCACGGCGGCCAGGGTGTCTTCCGGCAGCCAGACGTCCGGGCCGTAGACGCGGGTCGATTTTTCGCCGGCATAGATTTCCATCCAGGCGATCTTGCGCCGGCCCGCGTAGGCCTTGTCCACCGCGGCGTCCACCACCTTGCGCATGACCGGGGTGATGTCGATCCCGGTGCCGTCGCCTTCGATGAAGGGAATGATCGGCTGGTCAGGCACGTTCAGCGAACCATCGGCATCGACGGTGATTTTTTGACCGTCGGAAGGGACTTTGATATGTTGGTACATCGTGTTCTCCGAAGTGGACACCGGCTGCCCGGCGGCGCCTGCGATCTCCATTACAATGGATGACCTGTTGCCGTCGGTCTTCTATAAGATATAAGACGCAATGTTTTCCATTATGCACCAGTATAGCGGCCCGCGCCATAGTCTGCCGGCGCGCGCGGCGGCTGGGCCGGTGGCTTGCCATTTTGCTCCACATTCAACCTTCATGCCCCTCATCCTGTTCAACAAGCCATTCCAGGTGCTGTGCCAGTTCTCCCGCGAGGACGGCCGCGAGACGCTGGCCGATTACCTGTCCATTCCGAACATCTATCCGGCCGGCCGCCTCGACGCCGACAGCGAAGGCCTGATGCTGCTGACCGACGACGGCCGCCTGCAGCACCAGATCGCCCATCCGGACCACAAGGAGGCCAAGACCTACCTGGTGCAGGTGGACGGCGTGGCCGATACCACCGCCCTCGCCCGCCTGCAGGCGCCGCTGGATCTCGGCGACTTCGTCACCAAACCCTGCCATGCGGTGCGCATCGCCGCACCGGACTGGCTGTGGCCGCGCAACCCGCCGATCCGCGTCCGCCAGGACAAGCCGACGAGCTGGATCGCCATCACGCTGGAAGAAGGCAAGAACCGCCAGGTGCGGCGCATGACGGCAGCCGTCGGCCTGCCGACGCTGCGCCTGGTGCGCTCGAGCATCGGCCCCTTTTCCCTGGCGACGCATCCGCTGATGCCGGGCGAATGGATGGAAGTGCCGGCAGCCGAGGTCAACGCCAAACGCAAGCCATGACCATTTGGCGATTTGAGAAAAATCAAACCGGGGTCAGACCCCGGGTCTGACCCCGGTTTGACGCGGGTTAACGAAAAAACCCGCCGGACTTGCGTCGAGCGGGTTTTTCATCCTTGGGGCGGCGCGGCCGGAGCCGCGCTTGCCGGGGACCTGCGGAAATTACACCGACAGGGCCTTGATGGCGGCCGACAGGCGGCTCTTGTGGCGAGCGGCCTTGTTCTTGTGGATGATTTTCTTGTCAGCGATGCTGTCGATGGTCGAAACCGACTTCTGGAAGATCTCGGTTGCGGCGGCTTTGTCGCCAGCCTGGATGGCCTTGCGAACGGCCTTGATTGCGGTACGCAGGGTCGAGCGTTGAGCCGAGTTGTGTGCGTTTTGCTTAACTGCTTGACGAGCGCGCTTGCGTGCCTGTGCGGTATTTGCCATGGAAGTTCCTAATCTGGGTCAAGTTGCGTTTGCAAACAACATTGTCAGTCAAACCGGCCCATTCCAGTGCCTGCTAAACGTTTGTGTCTGCTAACTGAATTCAATACAGCCCTCGATTATAGCGAAGGTTTCATCCCGCGGCAATGAAAAGTAAGCGCGATGCGCGTACCCTGCCGAAAAAACCGGCGCGGGTGTTGCATCCTGCTCAAGACGCGATCGATCGCTTGCATGACAAATTAAAGCAATTGCCCAGCTATAATCCGGGGCTATGAACCTACTCCGCACCCTGGCAGCCATCTCGAGCATGACGATGCTGTCCCGTATTACCGGCCTGCTGCGCGACACGCTGTTCGCGCGCGCCTTCGGCGCCAGCGACTATACCGACGCCTTCAACATCGCCTTCCGCCTGCCCAACCTGCTGCGCCGCCTGTTCGGCGAAGGCGCGTTCTCGCAGGCCTTCGTGCCGATCCTGGCCGAGTACAAGACGAAGCAGGGCGAGGCCGCCACCAAGATCCTCGTCGACCACGTCGGCACCACCCTGGTCTGGGCCACGCTGGTCACCAGCATCGTCGGCATCGTCGGCGCGCCGCTGATCCTGCTCGTCATCGCCGGGGGCCTGGACGACCGCGCCTTCGATGCCGGCGTGGTCATGACGCGCCTGATGTTCCCCTATATTTTGTGCATGTCCTTCGTGGTGCTGGCCGGGGCGATCCTGAACGCCTGGCGCGAATTCAAGATTCCAGCGTTCACGCCGGTACTGTGGAACCTGTCCTCGATCTTCTTCTCGCTGTTCCTCGTGCAGTACTTCGAGGTGCCGATCTATTCGATGGCCGTGGCAGTGATGGTCGGCGGCCTGCTGCAGGTCGGCCTGCAGGTCCCGGCCCTGAAGCGCATCGGCATGCTGCCGCGCCTGTCTTTCAACCCGCTGGCCGGCCTGCGCGACCCCGGCGTGCGCCGCATCCTCAAGAAGATGGGACCGGCCGTGTTCGCCGTCTCGGCCGCGCAGATCAGCCTGCTCATCAATACCAGCATCGCCTCGCGCCTTGGTCCCGGCAGCGTCTCCGTGCTGCAATATGCCGACCGCCTGATGGAATTCCCGACCGGCATGCTGGGCGTGGCGCTGGGCACGATCCTGCTGCCCAGCCTGTCCAAGGCGAATGCCGAGGGCGACACGGCCGAGTATTCGGCCCTGCTCGACTGGGGCCTGCGCCTGACCTTCCTGCTGGCCCTGCCCGCCGCCGTCGGCCTGGCCGCGCTGGCGCAGCCGCTGATCGCCGCCCTGTTCAACTACGGCGCGTTCAACGCCGCCAACGTGGCCGCCGCCACCTCGCCGCTGATGGCCTACGCAGCCGGCCTGCTGGGCATTATCCTGGTGAAGATCCTGGCGCCGGCCTTCTATGCGCGCCAGGACATCCGCACCCCGGTGCGCATCGCCGTCGGCGTGCTGTTCGCCACGCAGGCGATGAACGCGGCGTTCGTGCCGCTGCTGGGCGTGGCCGGCCTGGCGCTGTCGATCGGCCTGGGCGCCTGCATCAACGCCGCCTTCCTGTATACGGGCCTGCGCCGGCGTGGCATCTACGTGCCCCACGCCGGCTGGCTGCCATTTCTGCTGAAGGTGGTCGTGGCCGTCGCCGCGATGGGCGCCGCCGCCTGGTTCGCCCAGGCACAGTTCGACTGGGCCGCGCTGCGCAGCCACCCCTTCCTGCGCGTGGCGGCGCTGGTCGCCATCATCGGCGCCAGCGCGGCAGTGTACTTCGCCGTGCTGTTCGCGCTCGGCTTCCGCCCGCGCCACTTCATGCGCCGCGCCAAGTGACGCCGCTTGCGGGCCGCGCGGCCCGCATCTTCCTTGCCGGATCGGCATTCCTCGATACTGATTCTGCAAGGAAATTATGTCAACTAACTTGAATCCGCTACAACTGCAGGACTAGCACAAGTTGCAGCGCGCACGAAATAAAATCGTTAAATCCAGCGTTCATGATGTAAATGCACGTTGTTTTTAAGCGACGTTGCTCAAATACATCAAAAATTTCCGTGGAGAATTTTCAAGGATCTGCGGCGATCTCCATCGATCTGCGTACAAAAGTATTTTTATAATTCAATATTTGCACGAAAATAACTAAAAAAAAGTTGAGCATAGGAAAAACCAATGCCTACAATAGCTCATCCGTGAACGCAGCAACGCCTCTACACCATGAAACAATTTGCTCTCCGCACCGCTTTCGCCGCCAGCCTCGCCGTCCTCCTCGCCGCCTGCGGCGCCAACGACGACGTCGACCTGCCGACCCGCACCGCCGCCATGTCGGCCAGCACGGTCGTCGCCGCCAACAGCCCGGTCCCGGATTGCGCCGCCGACGGTTGCAGCAGCCTGCGCATCATCGACGCCAATGCCGAGACCTATCGCTACGACGCGATGCGCCGCGCCGCGGCCGACCCGCAGTCCTGATGCCGATGGCGGGCGCCTTCCGCCGGCGTCCGCAGCACGCCGCTAGCGCCGGCGATACGGCGCCGCCAGCGGCTCGCCGATGAAGACCCCCTGCGTCGGCCACGCCACGCTTTTCCAGTAGGCTTCGATGGCGCTGTTACCTTGCACATAGTGCTTGAGCAGCACACTGGGATTCGGGAACTTCTGCCAGTAATTGCAAGGCTCGCTGACGGTGCCGTAGCTGGCCGTGGCGCCCGCCTCCAGCCAGCGCAGGCTGCTCATCTGCGCATCTCCCAGCAAGTCCCCACCCAGCGAGGTCAGGTGGTCGGCCAGCGCTCCAGGCAGGAAGCCCAGCGTCTCCAGCTTGCCGACCTGGGCCATGCCCGTCTCGTAGATCATGATGTCCTTCGCCCCTTCCAGCACGTCCGCCTGCATGGTTTTCGTGGCCAGCTTGCGCGCCGCGATGCGGCCCGGCGGCGGGAAGAAGCCGGCGCGCGAGTTGCGCGCCTTTTCCGAGGTCTGCAGGAAGTAGGCGGTCGCCGGCACCACCTTGAAGCCGGCGCCGGCGCCGCGGTCGATCAGCGCCCGGGCCTCGTCGACCGACTCGGTCGGCAACAACATCGACAGGCGCATGCCTAGGTCGGTAAAGGGCCGCGCCGCATTCGAATTGAAATAGGGACTGGGGCGCCCGGCCGCGCAGGTCCTGGCGCACTGGTCGCGGTCGAAGCCCAGGCTGTAGGCGCCGGTGATCGCATTGCATTCGACCTTGTACGGCGCCGTCCAGACCATCAGCACGGCCTGCACCTCGGGCGGCAACTGGCTGTCGATCTCTTCCTTGAGCGCCTGGAAACGCGATTCGCTGATGGCGTGCGGCTTGCCGGGAATGCGCACGTGCACGACGTTGGCGGCCGGGATGCCGCGCCGCCGGCGGTAGTATTCGCCGATCTTGACGCTGTTCGGCTCGGCATCGTTGATGACGATGGCCAGTTGTTCGGGCAGCAGCCGCGGGGCGCTCGCGAACTGGGCATGGACGGGTAGCGCACCACCCAGCGCGCAGGCCAGCGCACAGGCCGACAGCAACCGGGCGCAGGCGGTCAGGAAGTGTTTCGGCATCGATATCGTCGTCTCGTGGTCGAAGGAACGGGAGCTGCATGCTCCCGTCCATCATGCCACGATTGCAACAGGCACAACTTACGCGACGCTTATCCGCCGCGCCGTCTCCGGCGTGCCGCGAAGCCGACGATGCCCATGCCGGCCAGCAGCATCGCGGCCGAGGCCGGCTCCGGCACCGGCGAGATCGAGAATACTTCCAGCCCGTTCACGTGCAGCGCCTGGCCGCCGATGCTGCGGTCGACGATGCTCATGCCCTCGTCGAGCGGATCGCCGTAGCTCAGTTGCCAGGACAGCGCGCTCTCGAGGTTCTGCGTCACGACCAGGTCGGGGCCGACACCGAACATCGGGCCGGTGCCGAGCGAATTGAAGGTCTGGAACTGGCCCTGGCTGGGCAGCACGTAGCTGGACAGGATCTGGCGGTAGACGGCCGGTTCGGTGAAGTTGAACAGGAAGGCGGTGCGCTGCCAGTCGCGTTCGGTCTGGTGCCAGCCGCCGGTCGATGCCCAGCTCTGCGGGTTGTAGCCGCCGACCAGGAAGCTCTCGCCGCTGCTGTTGGACAGCTCGATCAGGGTGAAAGTGGCGCCCTTGCCATCCGCGCCCGCATGGAAATCGGCCGAGGTATCGCCGTCCTGGCGCGTGTACACGTTGTTGAGGTTGAATTCGCCGGCGCCGAGCCAGCGCTCGAGCTGGGCATGCCGGCCCGCGTCAAGCAGGTCCGAGCCGCCGATGATGTCGCCGGCCGCCGCCGGACCGGCGACGCCGGCCAGGGCCAGCGCCAGGCTGCCCGCCGCAATGATCGTCTTCATGATGTCTCCCCGAGGGTAATCGACGAGTCATTGTATGACGCGCATCAGGACGGCTACGCACTGTAGGCCTAAGGAAATTCGACGAATGCACGCCGCAAAAAGACATCGCCCCCGCGCGGGCGGGGGCGATGCGGGTCCGGCCTGCGCCGCCGGTCAGGCGCGCTGGTAGATGTCCTCGAAGCGCACGATGTCGTCCTCGCCCAGGTAGCTGCCCGACTGCACCTCGATCAGGTGCAGCGGCAGCTTGCCCGGGTTTTCCAGGCGGTGGGTCATGCCGATCGGGATGTAGGTCGACTCGTTCTCGGCCAGCAGCGTGACCTTGTCGCCGCAGGTGACGCGCGCGGTGCCCGACACCACGATCCAGTGCTCGGCGCGGTGGTGGTGCATCTGCAGCGAGAGCTTCTCGCCCGGCTTG
>DAMAFT010000189.1:0-7772 GCA_031995805.1 Massilia sp. | reverse complement strand
GAAGCCACGCCGGCCTTTACCCCGGTCGCCGACGAGGAAGCCGCCAAGGTGCAGGCCGAAGCGCGCGCCGCCAGGGCGAAAGCGGAAGGCAAGCCGACCAAGGCCGCCGCCGACAAGGGTCCGTGGCCGTTCCCGACCACGGCATCCGTGAAGGCCGCCGCCGAACAGGCCGCCGCCGAGGAAGCCGCAGCCGCCAGGACCGCGGCGGAGCAGGCCCGCGTCGCAGCCGCTGCGGCAGCTGCGGCAGCGCCGGCCCCGGCTGCAGCGGAACCGGCAGCGCAGCCGGCCCGTGCCGCGAAAGGCCCGTGGCCGTTCCCGACCTCGCAATCGGTCGCCGAGGCCGTGGCGCGCGCCGCCGCGGCACAGGCACCGGTCGAGGCTGCCGTGGTGGCTTCGGCTCCGGCCGTGGCTGCGGCTCCCGCCCCGGCCCCGGCGCCTGTCCAGCCAGTGGAAGCCGCGCCGGCCCCGGTGGCTGCGCCCGTGATTGCCGCGGCAGCGCCGGCGCCGGCCGCCAGCCCGGCCGACATGGACGACGTGCTGGCCAAGGCCGGCCTGACGCTCGCGTCGACCGATCCGGCCAAGCTGCGCGCCGCCCAGGAAGCCGCCGCCCAGGTGGCGGAGCCGGTGCGCCCGCGCCGCACCCGCAAGGCGGCCCCGCCGCCGGTGGACGAGCCGCTGATCCAGGTGGATACGCGCCAGTGATCGATGCGTCCATGACGCGTTGACGTGAAAAAGGGAAGCCGCGGCTTCCCTTTTTTGTTATTGGCTGCGCAGGGGTCAGAGCCCGGTGTTGCTTTTCAAGGGCTCTGACCCCGGTGTGCTGCCACGGTATCAATCCAAACCTTCGAATACCAGCGACCGATGCGCCCCGATCCCCGCCAGCGCCCCGTCCCCGATCGCCAGCGACAGGCTGGCCATCATGCGCGCCGCGTCGCCGCAGGCGAACACGCCCGGCACCGAGGTCGCCTTGACATCGTCGGTCTGGATCACCGGCCCCATCGGTCCCTCGACGGTCGCGCAGCCGAGCTTGTCCACCAGCGGATCCTGTTCGATGCGGGTGGCGACGAACAGGCCGTCCAGTTCCACCGTGCGGCCGTCGCGCAGCCGCACCGAGGCGCCGGCGCCGAACACTTCCGCCACCGCTTCCCGTTCGACGGTCACGCCGCGCGCGGCGAACTGCTCCAGCTGCTGCGCGTCCGGGTCCAGCGTGCCGTTGGTGAACAGCACCGTGCTGCCCGCCCATTCCGGGACCAGCAAGGCGTGGTGCAGCGATAGCGGACCCGCCGCCAGCACGCCCAGCCGGCCGAGTTCGAACTCGTAGCCGTGGCAGTACGGGCAGGCGGCGACCGTATCGCCCCAGCGCTCGGCCAGGCCGGGCACGTCCGGCAGGCGGTCGCTCACGCCGGTCGCCAGGAGCAGGCGCTTCCCGTGGAACACGGCGCCGCCCTGGGTGCGCACGGCGAAGCCGTCGCCGTCGCGTTCAGCCTCGGCGATCCGGCCCTCGCGCCAGGACAGGTCCGGATAGGCGCCCAGCTGCGCCCGGGCTTCGGCGTGGATCGCGTCCGGCGAGCGGCCGTCCTGGCCCAGCAGGCCGTGCGAGACGCGGGCGAAGCGGTTGCGGCGCCGGCCGGCGTCGACCACCAGCACCTTGCGGCGCGCGCGCACCAGTTGCAGGGCGGCGGCCATGCCGGCGTAGCTGCCGCCGGCGACGATGACATCGTAGTACATGATGAAGCTCCTTTCTGAAGGACGAGCGCCGCCGGCCGGCCGGCTCGGGCCGGTCGGAATCGCATCGTCGACGACCGGCACGGGGCCGGCGACTGGGTGAATCAGTGGATCAGTGCGGGTTGGACGGGCACAGCGGCCGCTCCTGCAGGCGGCGGTGGAAGTCCGCGCTCAGCTGCGCCAGCGTCACCTCGCCCAGGCGCGCCAGCAGCAGCGCCTCGGCGTCGTGGAACGCCTGGTTCATGGCGGCGTTCACGGCTTCCTCGACCAGGCAGCCGGGCGCGTCGGTGCGGTTGCCCAGCGCCAGGATCGTCGGCGCGCCCAGCGCCTCGTAGATGTCGCGCAGCGTGACCCGGGACAGGTCGCAGGACAGTTGCCAGCCGCCGCCGTGGCCCTTCTCGGATTGCACCAGTCCCTGCTCGCGCAGCCCGGCCAGGATGCGGCGGATCACCACCGGATTGGTCTGCATCATGGCGGCCAGCGTGTCCGAGGTCGTCGGGCCCGCGCTTTCGGCCATGTGCAGGAGGACATGCAGGACGCCCGATAGTTTGCTGTCTCGTTTCATGTAACTTAGTTTATTACGTGACCTTGCCGAATGCAAGCCTTGCCTGGCGCCGCAGGTACAATGGCGCTCTCTCCCCGACGCCGATGCCATGCACGACACGCCCCCAGTCGCCGCGCCCGATACCGCACCAGGCCATGTTCCGGCCGTGCCGGCCGCCGTCGCGCTGCGCTACTGGCTGAAGCTGGGCTGCGTCAGCTTCGGCGGCCCGGCGGGCCAGATCGCCATGATGCATGCCGACCTGGTGGAGCGGCGCCGCTGGATTTCCGAGCGCCGCTTCCTGCACGCGCTCAACTACTGCATGCTGCTGCCCGGGCCCGAAGCGACCCAGCTCGCGATCTATATCGGCTGGTTGATGCACCGCACGCCCGGCGCCATCGCGGCCGGCGTCCTGTTCCTGCTGCCGTCGCTGCTGTTGATGCTGCTGCTGTCGTGGATCTACGTGGCATGGGGTCATGTCCCGGCCCTTGCCGGCATACTGGCCGGCATCAAGCCCGCGGTGGTGGCGATCGTGTCGGCCGCGGCATGGCGGCTGGGGCGGCGCACGCTCAGGAACGGCGCGCTGGCCGGCGTGGCGCTGGCGGCGTTCCTGTCCATCGCGGTCCTCGGCCTGCCCTTCCCCGGCGTCATGCTCGGCGCCGCCCTGGTCGGGCTCGCGGGCGCGCGCCTGTCCCCGCGGCGCTTCGTCCCCGGCGGCGCGGCGCAGGATACCGGCACGTCCTACGGTCCCGCGCTGATCGACGACGACACGCCCCCCCCGGCGCACGCGCGTTTTTCCTGGACCCGGCTGGGGCTGACGGCCGCCACCGGCTGCGCCGCGGCGCTGGCCTGCTGGACGGCGCTGGCGGCGGCCTGGGGCGCCGGCGCCATGCCGGCACGGATGGGATGGTTCTTCACCAAGGCTGCCTTGATGAGCTTTGGCGGCGCCTACGCCGTGCTGCCCTACATGGTGCAGGGCGCCGTCGCGCACTACGGCTGGCTGACCGGCCCCCAGATGCTCGACGGCCTGGCGCTGGGCGAGACCACGCCCGGGCCCCTGATCATGATCGTCGCCTTCGTCGGCTTCGTCGGCGGCTGGACGCACGGCCCCTGGCCCGATGCCCCGCCGCTGGCCGCCGCGCTCTGCGCCGGCACCGCC
This sequence comes from Massilia sp., assembly GCA_031995805.1. Classification (GTDB taxonomy): domain Bacteria; phylum Pseudomonadota; class Gammaproteobacteria; order Burkholderiales; family Burkholderiaceae_D; genus Telluria. The sequence continues at coordinate 4,347 of DAMAFT010000189.1, read as the reverse complement.
GTGCTGTTCACCTTCCTGCCCTCGTTCGCGTTCATCCTGGCGGGCGGGCCGCTGGTCGAGGCGACGCGCGGCAAGCTGCGCATGACGGCGCCGCTGACCGCGATCTCGGCGGCCGTGGTCGGCGTCATCGCCAGCCTGGCCGTCTACTTCGGCGCCCACGTCTTCCTCGACGGGGCCGCGGCGCGCTGGCCGGCGATCGCCATCGGCATCCTGGCCCTGGTGGCGTTATTGCGCTACAACATCGGAACGATCGGACTGCTGGGCGCCTGCGCCGTCGCCGGCCTTCTGCTATCGTAGCGGAATGTCCGAGAAAATCATCATGCTGGCCGACGCGCGCGCCCCCGCGATGGCCGTTCCGCCCACCCTCGAAGCGCCGACCGGCCTGCTGGCCGACGCGCTCGGCCGCCCCCTGCACGACCTGCGCATCTCCGTCACCGACCGCTGCAACTTCCGCTGCGTCTACTGCATGCCGAAGGAAGTGTTCGACAAGAACTACCCCTACCTGCCCCATTCCTCGCTGCTCAGCTTCGAGGAGATCGCTCGGGTGGCCGCGCTGTTCGTCGCCCATGGCGTCGAGAAGATCCGCCTGACCGGCGGCGAGCCGCTGCTGCGCAAGGACCTGGAGCGCCTGGTCGCGCAGTTGCGCGCCCTGCCCACGCCGTCCGGCCGCCCGCTCGACCTGACGCTGACGACCAACGGCTCGCTGCTGGCGCGCAAGGCGCGCGTGCTGAAGGACGCCGGCCTGGACCGCGTCACGGTCTCGCTCGACGCCATCGACGACACGGTGTTCCGGCGCATGAACGACGTCGACTTCTCGGTCGCCGACGTCCTGCACGGCATCGAGGCGGCGCAGGATGCCGGCCTCGGTCCCATCAAGGTCAACATGGTGGTCAAGGGCGGCATGAACGACGACCAGGTCCTGCCGATGGCGCGCCACTTCAAGGGCACGCCGACGATCCTGCGCTTCATCGAATACATGGACGTGGGCGCGTCGAACGGCTGGAACATGGACGAGGTGGTGCCGTCGCGCGAGCTGGTGCGGCGCATCTCGGCCGAGATGCCGCTCGAGCCGATCGATCCGAACTACACCGGCGAGACCGCCGCGCGCTGGCGCTACGCCGACGGCAGCGGCGAGGTCGGCATGATCTCCAGCGTCACCCAGGCGTTCTGCCAGGACTGCTCGCGCATCCGCCTGTCCACCGAGGGCAAGCTGTACACCTGCCTGTTCGCCACGCGCGGCCACGACCTGCGCGACCTGCTGCGCGCCGGCCGCAGCGACGCCGAGATGTCGTCCGCCATCGCCCGGATGTGGCGCCAGCGCGCCGACCGCTACTCCGAGACGCGCACCATCGACACGGCGGGCCTGGGCGGCGGCGAGGCCCGGCGCAAGATCGAAATGTCCTATATCGGCGGCTGACGACATGACCAATCACTCGATCAGCGGCCTGCTCCTGGCCGGCGGCCGCGGCACGCGCATGGGCCGGGCCGACAAGGGCCTGCAAGCCTTCGGCGCCACCACCATGGCGGCGCAGGTGCTGGCACGCCTGGCGCCGCAGGTGGCGACGGTGGCCATCAGCGCCAACCGCAACCTCGACGCCTATGCGGCGTACGGCGTGCCGGTGTGGCCGGACGACACGCCGGGCTTCGCCGGCCCGCTGGCCGGCCTGCAGGCGGGACTGCGGCGCTGCGCCACGCCCTACCTGCTGGCGGCGCCGTGCGACTCGCCTTTCCTGCCGGCCGACCTGGCCGCGCGCCTGCTGGCCGGACTGGAAGCCGAGGACGCCGACCTGGCCGTCGCCGTCACCGTCGAGGACGGGCAGCGCCGCATGCATCCGGTGTTCTGCCTGCTCAAGGCCGGCCTGGAGCCGGCGCTGGCGGCGTATCTCGAGGGTGGCGGACGGCGCATGGAAGAATGGTTCCGCCGGCACAGGCTGGCCGAGGTGGTGTTCGACGACGCGCACGCGTTCTGCAACATCAACACCGAGGACGAGCTGCGCCGCCTCGATCCGGCGCGGCCGCCGCGCCTTGGCGAGGTGGCCGCGCGGCTGCCCGGCTACGACCCGGAGGCGCTGCGCGTCGCCGACGCGCAGCGCATCATCCTCGACGTCGTCGTCCCCGTGCAGGCCGTCGAGCAGGTGGCGCTGCGCGCCGCCCTCGGCCGCGTGCTGGCCGCGGACATCGTCTCGCCGATCGACGTGCCGGCCCACGACAATTCGGCGATGGACGGCTATGCGCTGCAAGGCAGCGACCTGCGCGCCGACGCGCCGGCGCGCCTGCGCGTGGCCGGCACCACCTATGCCGGCCGCGCCTTCGCCGGCACGGTACAGCCGGGCGAATGCATCCGCATCATGACCGGCGGCGTGATGCCGGCCGGCTGCGACAGCGTGGTGCCGCAGGAGCTGGCCGCCGTCGACGGCGACCACGTCGTGCTGGCGCCCGGCGTCATCCGCGCCGGCGACAACCGCCGCCTGGCCGGCGAGGACCTGGCGGCCGGCAGCGCGGCGCTGGCCGCGGGCCGCGTCGTGCGCCCGTCCGACCTCGGCCTGATGGCGTCGCTGGGCGTGGCCGAGGTGCCGGTGCGGCGCCGCCTGCGCGTGGCCTTCTTCTCGACCGGCGACGAGCTGCGCTCGATCGGCCAGGCGCTGGACGAGGGCTGCGTCTACGACAGCAACCGCTACACGATCTACGGCATGCTGCAGCGCCTCGGTTGCGACGTGATCGACATGGGCGTCGTGCGCGACGACCCGCAGGCACTGGAACAGGCGCTGCGCACCGCCTGCGAGAGCGCCGACGCCATCATCACGTCGGGCGGCGTCTCGGTCGGCGCCGCCGACTACACGCGCGACATCATGGAGCGCCTGGGCGACGTCGCCTTCTGGAAGCTGGCGATGCGCCCGGGCCGCCCGCTGGCCTTCGGCCGCATCGCCTCGAACGGCCGCGGCGCCTGGCTGTTCGGCCTGCCGGGCAACCCGGTCGCCGTCATGGTCTCGTTCTACTTCTTCGCGCGCGGCGCGCTCCTGCGCATGATGGGGGCGGACGCCGGCGCGGCGGCGCCTGCACCGCTGAAGGCGCGCTGCGCCGCCACGATCCGCAAGAAGCCGGGCCGCACCGAATTCCAGCGCGGCATCCTCGCCGCCGGCGCCGACGGCATGCCCGAGGTGCGGCTGACGGGGGCGCAGGGGTCGGGGATCCTGCGCTCGATGTCGGAGGCGAACTGCATGGTGGTGCTGGGAGAGGAGCAGGGATCGGTGCAGGCGGGCGAGATGGTGGATGTGGTGCTGTTCGACGGGCTGGTCTGACGATCTGCAATTCGCTCGCATCGTTGGACGCGTGCGCAGACACGACGCTTATTCGAGATCGAGCCGTTCCCTCTCTGGCCCTCCAACCCAATCCGCCGCATATATCCCGGCCTTCACATACCGCCCGAACGTGGAATAGGGCCAATCGGCCGCCGTCGCGACTTGCCCGTGCTTGACAGGGTTGAAATGGATGTAATCCATATGACGCTGCATGTCGACTTCGCTACGAATCTGGTGTTCCCAGAACCGCCGCTGCCAGATCGTCGACTCGCCGCGCCTGATTGCGGCATCGCTGCCGCGCACGCGATACCGGTCGCCACACGTATGGGAAACACGATGCTTGATTTGCGACCAGCGCTGGGAAAAATCGGTGTCGTCAGGCGGCAGGGTCCAGATGCAATGCAGGTGGTCGGGTAATAATACCCAGCCATCGATGGCGAACGGTTTCATGCGACGAACCGATTGGATCGCATCGCGCAAGGCCGTGCGGATGACGGCATCGCAAAGAATCGGGCGCCGGTGATACGAAACGACCGTGAAGAAGAATGTAGTGCCATGGTTGGCGCGGCGGAATCGGGACATCGGCGCAGTATGGGCACGTCCCGTTTTGAAGCGATGAGGATAATCAAACGCAGGGTGGACGCGTGGACGGCGGAGCCGTCCACCCTACGATCAATCCGGGTCTTCCGCGCCCAGCATGAGCTGCGCCGCCTCGCTCGGCAACGCCTCCACCGACTTGAGCTTGCGCGCCATCTGGCGGCTGCGCACCTCGGCGCTTTCGATGTTGCGGGCCGCGCGTTCCAGCGTGACCTTGGTCTGGGCCAGCACGTCGCCGAACTTGCCGAATTCCGTCTTGACCGCGCCCAGCACCTGCCAGACCTCGGACGAGCGCTTTTCCAGCGCCAGCGTACGGAAGCCCATCTGCAGGCTGTTCAACAGCGCCGCCAGCGTCGACGGTCCGGCGATCGTCACGCGCAGGGTGCGCTGCAGGTCGTCGGCCAGGCCCGGACGGCGCATCACCTCGGCGTACAGGCCCTCGGTGGGCAGG